>NZ_JBSHAP010000071.1:6823-47354 GCF_053611565.1 Kitasatospora sp. NPDC054795 | reverse complement strand
GGCCGGTTCGGCGCCCTGCGTGCTGCCGCGTGTGCGTCCCGTGCGTCCCGTGCGTCTTGTGCGTTCCGCGCGTCCGGCGCGCCCGACGGAGGCGAACCGCGGCTACGCTCCGTGATGTGTCCTGGAAGTGCTGCTTCCGCACGAGGAATTGACGCAACGTTGATCTGTCGTTCGCCGCCCCGGGGCAGTTGGCCATGACTGTCGGTAGATACCATGTGGCAATCGGTCAGTGCTGGCCGACGCGTGCCGAGAGCGGAGAAGAGGTGGGGCGGCGGGAGCCGACCACGAGCCCGGCACCGGGAAAGGGGACCGAAGTGGCCGACGCGGACGACAAGCAGATGAGCACCCAGGTGTGGGGTTCGGCGGTGGTGGTGGGCTCTGCGCTGGCCGTGGTCGCGGCCTATCTGATCAACGGCGCCCTGCTGGTCCTGGCGGTCGCCGGAGTCGAGACCCTGCTGCTCATGGTGTACGTCGCCCGCCGCTGGCGCGCGACGCACGGGGATCGGGCCCCGGTCCGGCACCGCCCGCGCCGCGGCATCCCGGACGCCGCGCACTGCGAGCGCTGCCGCCGGGCCCGCGAGGCG
The DNA here is from genome assembly GCF_053611565.1 of Kitasatospora sp. NPDC054795. Classification (NCBI taxonomy): domain Bacteria; kingdom Bacillati; phylum Actinomycetota; class Actinomycetes; order Kitasatosporales; family Streptomycetaceae; genus Kitasatospora; species Kitasatospora sp. NPDC054795. The sequence goes on along the minus strand of NZ_JBSHAP010000071.1, from coordinate 46,770 downwards.
CTCGACGCCCGGCAGGCGCGGGCCCGCTCGGCCGGCGTGCCGGGGCGGTCCGGGTCCGCGGCGCTCCCGACGGCGGCCGGGTCGCCGCGCGAGCCCCGCCGGGAGTCGCACGGGGAGCAGCACCATGCCCGCGGGGAGCAGTACTACGCCCACGGCGAGCACCACCACACGCACGGGCTGCTGCAGGATCCGGGCCCGCAGCCGGAGTCCGGCGGCGTCGACCACTCGGCCGTCCCGCGCCGCCCGCAGCTCCGGGCCCCGTACGAGCGGCCCTGGACGGCGGAACGGGCGGCCGGCCGGTCCGTGGACCGTTCGACCGCCCGTCGGGGTGCGCCGGGATCAGCCGGCCGTGCTGTACGCCACCAGTGAGACGCCGATGTACTGGACGATGAACGCCCCCAGGGTGAAGGCGTGGAACACCTCGTGGAACCCGAACCAGCGCGGTGAGGGGTTGGGCCGCTTGAGCCCGTACACCACGCCGCCGATGCTGTAGAGCACTCCGCCGACGATCATCAGCACCAGGACGGCGACCCCGCCGGTGTGCAGGAAGTCCGGCAGGTAGAAGGCGGCGGCCCAGCCCAGCGCGAGGTACACGGGTGTGTACAGCCAGCGCGGCGCGCCGACCCAGAACACCCGGAACGCGATCCCGGCCAGTGCGCCGCCCCAGACCGCCCAGAGCAGCAGTTGCTGGTCGGCGCCCTTGAGCAGCAGCATCGTGAACGGCGTGTAGGTGCCCGCGATGATCAGGAAGATGTTGGCGTGGTCCAGCCGGCGCAGCACGGCGTCCCCGCGCGGGCCCCAGTCGAAGCGGTGGTACACCGCGCTGACCCCGAACAGCAGCCAGGCGCTGACCGAGTAGATCGTGCAGGCGATCCTGGCGGGCGTGGAGTCGGCCAGGCAGATCAGCACGATCCCGGCGGCCACCGTGGCGGGGAACATCCCGGCGTGCAGCCAGCCGCGCCACTTCGGCTTGCTCTCTATGAGTGCACTCTCCGCGAGCGCAGCAGCAGTCATGCGCAGCATGCTACCCGTTACCTACGGATCCGTAGGTTACTGGCGCGTAGGAAGTGGCGATCGTCACTGTTGGACGTTTTGGAGTAATAGGAGTGTGGCGCCGCACACTCCGTCGCGGGTGAGGCTGCTCTGTTACTCGTCAGTAATCATACTGGCTGGAGTAAAAGGTGCGTCAATTTCGACGCTTCGCCGCGTTCCGGCCTTGAGTCCGGAGCTACGCTGCAAGCACCCTCAGACCCCCGCGACGCCGTCTCCCCGCCGAGATGGCGTGAAACGGAGCGATCGTGTCGTACGAGATCTCTGCTCTCAGCGCATCCGCGCCCACCCGCCACAAGCAGCTGCTCGCTTGGGTGAGCGAGATCGCCGAGCTCACCCAGCCGGACCGCATCGAGTGGTGCGACGGTTCCGACGAGGAGTACCACCGCCTCGCGGACCTGCTGGTGGCGCAGGGCACCTTCAAGAAGCTCAACGAGGAGAAGCGCCCCAACTCCTACTACGCCGCCTCGGACCCCACGGACGTGGCGCGCGTGGAGGACCGCACCTTCATCTGCTCCGAGCAGGAGAAGGACGCCGGACCGACCAACAACTGGAAGGCCCCCGCCGAGATGCGGGAGCTCTTCCAGGGCGAGCAGGGACTCTTCCGCGGCGCGATGAAGGGCCGCACGATGTACGTCGTGCCCTTCTCGATGGGCCCGGTCGGCTCCCCGCTGGCCGCGTACGGCGTCGAGATCACCGACTCCGCCTACGTCGCCGTCTCCATGCGCGTGATGACCCGCATGGGCCAGGCCGTGCTGGACCAGCTCGGCGAGGACGGCGACTTCGTCAAGGCCGTGCACACCGTCGGCGCCCCGCTCGCCGAGGGCCAGGCGGACGTGCCGTGGCCGTGCAACAGCACCAAGTACATCTCGCACTTCCCGGAGACCAAGGAGATCTGGTCCTTCGGTTCGGGCTACGGCGGCAACGCCCTGCTCGGCAAGAAGTGCTACGCGCTGCGCATCGCCTCGACCATGGCCCGCGACGAGGGCTGGCTGGCCGAGCACATGCTCATCCTGAAGCTCACCCCGCCGAACGGCGAGGCCAAGTACGTCGCCGCCGCGTTCCCCTCGGCGTGCGGCAAGACCAACCTGGCCATGCTCCAGCCGACGGTCCCGGGCTGGAAGGTCGAGACGATCGGCGACGACATCGCCTGGATGCGCTTCGGCGCCGACGGCCGGCTGTACGCCATCAACCCCGAGGCCGGCTTCTTCGGCGTCGCCCCCGGCACCGGCGTGGACACCAACGCCAACGCCATCGACACCCTCTGGGGCAACACCGTCTTCACCAACGTCGCCCTCACCGACGACGGCGACGTGTGGTGGGAGGGCCTCACCGAGGAGCCCCCGGCGCACCTGACCGACTGGCGCGGCAACGACTGGACTCCCGAGTCCGGCACCCCGGCCGCCCACCCGAACGCCCGCTTCGCCGTCCCGGCCGCGCAGTGCCCGACCATCGCCCCGGAGTGGGAGGACCAGGCGGGCGTGCCGATCTCGGCGATCCTGTTCGGCGGCCGCCGCGCCACCGCCGTCCCGCTGGTGACCGAGTCCTTCGACTGGCAGCACGGCGTCTTCCTCGGCGCCAACATCGCCTCCGAGAAGACCGCCGCCGCCGAGGGCACCGTCGGCGAGCTGCGCCGCGACCCGTTCGCGATGCTGCCGTTCTGCGGCTACAACATGGGTGACTACTTCGCCCACTGGCTGAAGGTCGGCGCACGGGCGGACGCCGCCAAGCTGCCGAAGATCTACTACGTCAACTGGTTCCGCAAGGACGCCGGGGGCAAGTTCGTCTGGCCCGGCTACGGCGAGAACAGCCGCGTGCTCAAGTGGATCGTCGAGCGCCTGGAGGGGACCGGCGAGGGCGTCGAGACCCCGATCGGCGTGCTGCCGACCGTCGAGGGCTTCGACCTCGGCGACCTGGACCTGTCCAAGGAGGACCTCGACCTGCTCTTCACCGTGGACGCCGACCTCTGGCGCCAGGAGGCCGCTCTCGTGCCGGCCCACCTGGAGACCTTCGGCGACCACACCCCGAAGGAGCTGTGGGACGAGTACCGGAACCTCGTCGCGCGCCTCGGCTGAGCCTGAGCCTCAGCCGGGAGAGAGGCGGGCGCGCGGCACGAACCGCGCGCCCCGCCGAGCGGCAGGACGGCCGGAGTTCCGCCGGGCGATTTTCCCCCGACCAAGGAGATCGCCCGGGCCGGGACTCCGGCCGTAGTGTTTTTCCCGGGGGCTTCCCGCCCGGGCTAAGGCTGGACGTAGCCCCCGAGGAAGTCGCCGATCCGGGTCACCGCGTCGGTGATCTCCTCCGCCCGGGGCAGGGTGACCAGCCGGAAGTGGTCCGGCTCCGGCCAGTTGAAGCCGGTGCCCTGGACCAGCAGGATGCGCTGGGAGCGCAGCAGGTCCAGCACCATCCGGGCGTCGTCCTTGATCTTGTGGACCTTGGGGTCCAGCCGGGGGAAGGCGTACAGCGCGCCCTTGGGCTTGACGCAGCTGACCCCCGGGATCTGGTTCAGCAGTTCGTACGCGGCGTCCCGCGAGGCGTGCAGCCGGCCGCCGGGCAGCACCAGGTCGCGGATCGACTGCCGCCCGCCGAGCGCGGCGGCCACCGCGTGCTGGGCGGGCATGTTGGCGCACAGCCGCATCGAGGCGAGCACGGTGAGGCCCTCGATGTAGCTGCGGGCCCGGCGCCGGTCGCCGGACAGCACCATCCAGCCGGAACGGAAGCCGGCGACCCGGTACGCCTTGGACAGTCCGTTGAAGGTGACGCAGAAGAGGTCCGGGGCCAGGGTGGCCAGCGGGACGTGCTCGGCGTCGTCGTAGAGGATCTTGTCGTAGATCTCGTCCGCGTAGACCACCAGGTCGTGCCGGCGGGCGATCTCCGCGATGCCCTCCAGCACCTCGCGCGGGTAGACCGCGCCGGTCGGGTTGTTCGGGTTGATCACCACGATGGCCCTGGTCCGGTCGGTGACCCTGGCCTCGATGTCGGCGAGGTCCGGGTACCACTCGGACTGCTCGTCGCAGCGGTAGTGCACCGCGGTGCCGCCGGCCAGTGAGACCGAGGCGGTCCACAGCGGGTAGTCCGGGGCCGGGACGAGCACCTCGTCGCCGTCGTCCAGCAGCGCGGTCATGGCCAGCTGGATCAGCTCGGAGACGCCGTTGCCGAGGAAGACGTCGTCGACGGAGAGGCCGTGCAGCCCGCGGTCCTCGTAGTGCATGACCACCGCGCGGCGGGCGGAGAGCAGGCCCTTGGAGTCGCCGTAGCCGTGCGCGTTGGCGAGGTTGCGCAGGACGTCCTGGAGGATCTCCGGGGGCGCCTCGAAACCGAAGGTGGCCGGGTTGCCGGTGTTGAGCTTGAGGATGCGGTGGCCCTGTTCCTCCAGCCGCATCGCCTCGTCGAGCACCGGGCCGCGGATGTCGTAGCAGACATTGGCGAGCTTGCTGGACTGGATGACCTGCATGTCCGCCTACTTTAGGGGTACGGAGGGGCCGTGCGGCCGGTCTCCGCGGGGTGCTTTCGGGGGGCCCGAACGGCCCCCTTGGATCGGCAGGCGGGGGTGGCGGACGGCCTTCCGAACCAGTAGTCGAATGTCCGGAATGCTCGTGTATGCGAGGAGCGCTGTCGTGCTGTCGTGCGGAACGAGACGGACGGCACACCGCCCGGCGCGGGAGGATGGGGCCGGTCGCGCCGATGGTGTCGGTGGTGTCGGTCGTGTCGGTCGCGTCGGTCGAAGAGGGGGTGCGCCGGTGGTCCCGGTCGTGGTGGCGGCGGTGCTGGTCGGTCTCCTGGCGGCTCCACCGCTGCGCGGGCTGATCGCCCGGTTCGCGGTGCCGGAGGGCGAGCCCTGGTGCGAGGACTGCCCGGCCTGCGGGCGCCGGGTGCGCCTGCTGCCGCCGACCGGGCGCTGCCGGGGCTGCCGGGAGCGGCTGGGCGCCGGCCCCTGGACGGTGGAGGCGGTCGCGGTGGCGGTCGCCGTCGCGGTGGCGTACGCGGCGGACCGGCTGGTGGTGGTGACCCTGGCGATGGGCTGGGCGGCGGCGCTCGGCGTGGCGCTCGGTTTCGTCGACGCGCGGGTGCGCCGGCTGCCGTACCGGCTGACCCTGCCACTGCTCGGCGGGGTGACGGCGCTGCTGCTGGCGGCGGTGCCGACCGCGGGGCCCGGGGTGGCGCTGCGCTGCCTGCTGGTCGCGCTCGCGGTCGGGGGTGTGCTCGAACTGGCCGTCTGGCTGGGCGCGTTGGGCCCGGGGGACTCTCCGCTCGGGCTCGCCCTGGGCGGGCTGCTCGGCTGGTACGGCTGGTCGGTGGCGCTCGGCGGGCTGTTCGCCGCGATGGTGCTCGCCGGGCTGTGGGGCACCCTGCGGGCCGCCGCCGCGCTGGTCCGTCGCCGCCCGGTGCGCGGACTGGACCTCCCGGTCGGCCCGTTCCTGCTGCTCGGCGCGCTCACCGCGGTCCTGGCGCGGTGAGCACGTGCCGCCGGGGCATTGAACGCGTTGAAGGGGAGAGGAACGGAAGGGCCCGCCGCACCGGTCGGTGCGACGGGCCCCGCCGCCGACGCGCAGGCCCCACCCTCAAGGAGCGGCGCGCCGGGGGGAGTTGAGCTCGGGTGGCCGCGGCCCGTGGCGGCCGCGGCCGGGTGCCGTTACGGCATCTTGTGGACGAACGGGCCGACCGCGTTGGAGAACGCGTTGCCGTTGTTGACGTCCCAGTTGGTCGACCAGGTCATCGCGCCGCGGATGGTCGGCCACTTGGCCGGCGGCACGAAGCTGCCGCAGTTGTTACCGGTGGCCAGGCAGTCCAGCGCGTTGTTCACCACGGTCGGCGCGACGTAGCCGCCGCCCGCGGCCCGGGTGGAGGCCGGGACGCCGATGCCCACCTGGTCCGGCCGCAGGCCGCCCTGGATCTGGGTGCAGACCTGCGAGGTGATGAAGTCGATGGTGCCCTGGTTGTAGACCTTGCCGTCGCAGCCGTTCATGCCGCCCGAGTTGTAGAACTGGGTGTTGACGACGGTGAGGATGTCCTTGGTCTTCAGCGCCAGCTGGAAGTAGGCGCCGGAGGTGTTGTACATCCCGATGGTCTCGGGGGCCATGGTCAGGACGAAGCCGGGGCCGACCTTGGCCTGCAGGGAGTGCAGCGCGTCGCCGAGCGGGCCGGCCTGGACGCCGTTCTCCAGGTCGACGTCGATGCCGTCGAAGCCGTAGTCCTTGATGATCGCGTAGGCGCTGTTGACGAAGTTGGCGCCGGCGGTGGCGTCCCCGACGGTGATCGCGCCGTTCTGGCCGCCGATGGAGAGGACGACCTTCTTGCCGGCCGCCTGCTTGGCCTTGATGTCGGCGCGGAACTGGGCGTCGGTGTAGCCGCCGAGTGCCTTGGACAGGCCCGGGTCCAGGGTGAAGCTGATCGCGCCGGTCCTGGTCGGCACGGCGTCGGCGAAGGACACCGCGATGATGTCGTACGCGCTCTGGACGTCGCTCAGCCGCTGCACGGTCGAGTTGTTGTCGAAGTTCTGCCAGTAGCCGGTGACCACGTGGGCGGGCAGGCCGGTGACCGGCGGGGTGGTGCTGGTCGGCGTGGCGGTGGGGGTCGCCGTCGCGGTCCGGGTGGGCGTCGGGGTCTGGGTGGGCGTTGCGGTGGCCGTGGGGGAGGCGGTGGCCGTGGGCGTCGCGGTGGGGGTGGGGGTCGCGGTCGGCGACGGGGTGCCGGTGCCGCCGGGGCCGATCAGCGCGACGTCGTCGGCCAGGTAGGCGCTCTGGCCGTACCAGCCGTGCAGGTAGACGGTGACGCTGGTGGCGTTCGCCCCGGTGGTGAAGGTGCTGGACAGCTGGTTCCAGCTGTTCTGGTTCGACCAGGCGGACGGGTCGGTGCCGCCGGTGCCGCGCGCACCGAGGTAGACGTACGGGCCCTGGACCCACGCGCTCAGGGTGTAGCTGGTGTTGGGCAGCACGCTGATGGTCTGGGTGCACTCGGCGGTGTCACCGGCGCCCGGGGTCGCCTGGAGCGCGCCGGTGCCGGAGTGGACCGGGGAGGAGACCGTGGTCGCGGCGCCGGTGCAGGTCCAGCCCCCGAGCCCGCCGTCGAAGCCGCCGTTGTCGACCAGGTTGCCGACCGCCGCGCTGGCGCCGCCGGCGAAGAGGGCGAGGCCGCCGCCTGCCAGGGCGAGGGCGGTGGCACCGGCCGCGACGGCCGGGAGGGGGCTGCGCCGGCGCTTGTGCGAGGGCTGGTTCAGCGTACGGGCCATGGGGCGACGCTCCTGGGGGAGGAGCGGCCGCCGCGGTGGGGGGCGCGGCGGCCGCGTGTGGGGGAGGGGAGGTCCGAAGTGAGCCTGCGGGGCGGAGCCGGAGGATCGTTCCGTCCCGGATCAAAAGCTGGACTAGACCATTGCTGGTCGTCAAGCATCGGAAGAACGGCTTACGGTTCCGTTAAGGATTCGGAGACCGTTCCGTGTCCGCGCCCCGGGAGCCCCTCAGTGGCCCCGCGGCCCGCCCGGCCGACCCCCGACACGCCCGTCGGGACAGACTTCGTACAGGACCGTGACCAGACCGCTACCTGCGGCTTTACTGTGCACCTGCGCGCCGGAGTAGGCTGCGCCCGGGGCGGAGACGCACCAGTTGCAACGAGCACGGAGGGGCCGGGAAAGATGGGTCTGCGCGATGTCGCCGAACGGACGCCGGGGCTGCGCACCCTGCTCGGCGGGATGTACGGGCTCTACGGTCGACGGGTCGAGGTCCACCTCGCGAGCACCCCGCGCCACATCGGCGTGATCCTGGACGGCAACCGCCGCTGGGCCAAGGCGGCCGGCGGCTCCACCGCGTACGGCCACCAGCGCGGCGCCGACAAGATCAGCGAGTTCCTCGGCTGGTGCGACGAGACCCACGTCAAGGTCGTCACCCTCTGGATGCTCTCCACCGACAACCTGGACCGCCCGGCCGACGAGCTCGTCCCACTGCTCGGCATCATCGAGGACGCCGTCACCGGCCTGGCCGCCGCCCGCCGCTGGCGGGTCAACCCGGTCGGCGCGCTGGACCTGCTGCCGCAGCACACCGCCGACGTGCTCAAGCGGGCCGCCGACCAGACCGCCGACATCGACGGCATAACGGTCAACGTCGCGGTCGGCTACGGCGGTCGGCACGAGATCGCGGACGCCGTCCGCTCGCTGCTCCAGGAGCAGGCCGGGCGCGGCACCTCGATCGAGGAGCTGGCGGAGGTCCTGACCGTCGAGCACATCGCCGAGCACCTGTACACCCGCAACCAGCCCGACCCGGACCTGATCATCCGCACCTCGGGCGAGCAGCGGCTGTCCGGCTTCCTGCTCTGGCAGAGCGCGCACAGCGAGTTCTACTTCTGCGAGGCGTACTGGCCGGCCTTCCGCAAGGTCGACTTCCTGCGTGCGCTGCGCGCGTACGAGCAGCGCCACCGGCGGCTGGGGCTGTAACCCCGGCACGGCGGCCCCGGTCACCGGCCCGTCCGGAGGAAATGACCGCCGTAGGCCTGGCCTACCCGGTGCCGGCGCGAGGCCAAACGTTCACCGGCAATGATCCGTCAGTTCTCCGGGGGCGCGAATGCACCGCTCCCCGCCTGGGAATACTCCAGTCAGTCCGGTCCCGAGGCCACCGGGGCAGCGGGGGCCGGCATGCCGCGGATGACGCAGGGTCATCCGCTCTGGAGGCCTAGTGGTCAGTTCGAAGAGCCGCCGGACACCAGACCGGCGCACGTACGTTCTCGACACGAGCGTGCTCCTGGCGGACCCGCTCGCCATGACCCGCTTCGAGGAGCACGAGGTCGTCCTCCCGGTGGTGGTCGTCACCGAGCTGGAGGCCAAGCGACACCACCCGGAGCTGGGCTACTTCGCCCGCCAGGCGCTGCGGCTGCTCGACGACTACCGGATCCGCCACGGCCGGCTCGACGAGCCGATCCCGGTCGGCGAGCTCGGCGGCACCATCCGGGTCGAGCTCAACCACTCCGACGTGTCGATACTGCCGGCCGGCTACCGGGCCGGCGGTGAGGCGGACACCCGGATCCTCGCGGTCGCCCGCAACCTCCAGGCCGAGGGCTACGACGTGACCGTCGTGTCCAAGGACCTGCCGCTGCGGATCAAGGCCAGCTCGGTGGGCCTGCTCGCCGAGGAGTACCGGGCCGAGCTGGCGATCACCTCGGGCTGGACGGGCATGTCCGAGCTGCACGTCCCGGCCGACCAGGTGGACGCGCTGTTCTCGGCCGGCCACGACGCGGGGGTGGACGTCGACGGCGCCACCGAGCTGCCCGTCCACACCGGACTGGTGCTGACCTCGGAGCGCGGCCGGGCGCTCGGCCGGGTCACCGGCGACGGCCGGGTGCGGCTGGTGCGCGGGGAGCGCGAGGCGTTCGGGCTGCGCGGGCGCAGCGCCGAGCAGCGGGTGGCGCTGGACCTGCTGCTCGACCCGGAGATCGGGATCGTGTCGATGGGCGGCCGGGCCGGCACCGGGAAGTCGGCGCTGGCGCTGTGCGCGGGGCTGGAAGCGGTGCTGGAGCGGAGGCAGCACCGCAAGGTGATGGTCTTCCGGCCGCTGTACGCGGTCGGCGGCCAGGAGCTGGGCTACCTGCCCGGTTCCGAGGCGGAGAAGATGGGCCCCTGGGCGCAGGCGGTCTTCGACACCCTCTCCGCCGTCACCACCCCGGACGTGATCGAGGAGGTCATCTCCCGCGGGATGCTGGAGGTGCTGCCGCTGACCCACATCCGGGGGCGCTCGCTGCACGACGCCTTCGTGATCGTGGACGAGGCGCAGTCGCTGGAGCGGAACGTCCTGCTGACGGTGCTGTCCCGGATCGGCCAGGGCTCGCGGGTGGTGCTCACCCACGACGTGGCGCAGCGGGACAACCTCCGGGTGGGCCGCTACGACGGCGTGGTGGCGGTGGTGGAGAAGCTGAAGGGTCATCCGCTCTTCGCCCACATCACGCTCACCCGCTCGGAGCGTTCGCCGATCGCGGCGCTGGTCACGGAGATGCTGGAGGACATCCACCCGTGATCCGCCCCTGATCGGGGCATAGTGGGACAATATGGTCAACTCATGACCTGGAGCCCGCTCCTGACGGAGCGGGCTCCGCCCGTTTCATCACATCGAGTGCTTTCCGTCCGGGAAACCGCCGTACGGTGAATGTGACATGCGCCACGCGAAGGGGAATTGCGTCGACCGTGCCCGGTGCGGCATGGTGAGGGTTCTGTCAGGCCCCGCGTACGGCGCGGCAGGGCTTCCGGACTCCGGGAGTCAGGCCCGGGAAGGTTCGCCAACTCCGGTCGGTGGACACACAATTGAACACCGTTGAGCCGTACGTCGCCCGATTTCAACGCCCGGTCACCTCGGCCGGGCGCCGGGCCAGCACCTCCCGTGACCAGAGCACTGTGCGGAGGTCCGTGCCAAGGGGCATGTTGCGCCCGTACGGTCACGCGTGGGCGATGCTGGAAGGAAACCATGTGACTCGGATCTCGGTCCGGGGAGTTGCTGTGGCCTCCGCCACCGCCGTCACCGCTGTCGGTGCCGTCGTGGGTATGGCCTCGGGCAGCGAGGGCAAGACCATGCAGACGGTCGACGTCGCCGGCGCGACCCTGCTTGCCGAAGTCCCCTCTGGCGCCCAGGCGCAGACCATCAGTGACAACATCGGCCAGCAGGCATCCGCCCAGCAGGCCTCCGCCGACGCCGCCGCCAAGGTCGCCGCGGAGCAGAAGGCCGCCGAGGAGGCCGCGCGCCAGCAGGCCGCCGCGGACGCCCAGGCCAAGGCCGATGCCCAGGCCAAGGCCGACGCGGAGAAGGCCGCCAAGGCCGCGGACGACAAGCGCAAGGCCGACGAGGCCGCCGCGAACCGGTCCAAGTCCCGTTCCGCGATGACCGCGGTCGAGGACAGCGCTCCGCCCGTCTCGGTCAGCCCCGGCTCGGTCCAGGACCTGGCCCGGCAGATCGTCGGCAACGACGCGCAGTTCCAGTGCTTCAGCCAGATCGTGAAGCGCGAGAGCGGCTGGGACTACACCGCGACCAACAAGAGCTCCGGCGCGTACGGTCTGGTCCAGGCGCTGCCCGGCACCAAGATGGCCTCGGCCGGTGCCGACTGGCGCACCAACCCGGCCACCCAGATCAAGTGGGGCGTCGGCTACATGAACTCCCGCTACGGCAGCCCCTGTGGCGCGTGGTCGTTCTGGCAGGCCCACAACTGGTACTAGGACCGGCTGCCGCCCCGGCGGCGCGGTTCCCGCGGCCCTCGGCCGTTCGCCCTCCCCGGGCGAGCGGCCGGGGGCCGCGGCGTTCTCGGGCACGGCTGTCGCGCGGGCGCCGGCCCGAGGGGTGCGGGGCGCGAGCCCGGGGGCGGACCGCGCCGCCCGGGCTGCGCTGACCAGTGCGCCCTCGGGCGGTGCGGTCCCGGTTGCGAACGCGGGGCGCGGGAAGGGGTCCTGGATGCTTCCCGCACCGGCCGGTCCGCCGGCAGTTGGCCGCGGGGCGACCTCGGTGGCCGGGCTCCGGGGTCTCGTCCCGACTCCTCCCCAGTGGATCGCATCCGAAACCGGATGGAACCTTGCGTTTTGTCCGGTTCGTCGGCATGGGAGGTTCGAGTCGAACGGGCCCGCGGCCGGACTGGCCGCGCCCTCGCCGGGTAGCGTCATCCCTGACGGCCGCGGCGGGACCCGCGGCGTACCGCCGGGCACGGCGGGTTCGGCAGTGGAGCGGTGGTAGCGAGGATGGCGCGGGGCGGAAAGGCCTTCAAGGCCGTGGCCAAGGGCATGGCCGTGGTGGCGAGCGCGGCCGCCGTGATCGAACGGCGCCGGCGGGCCGCGATGGCGGCCGACCCGCACGAGCCGGCCCTCCCGGGGCCGGCCGCCGGGAACGTTCCGGCGCTCGTGGACGGGCACGTCCCGGCACTCGTCGAGGCGCCCGGACCGGTCCCGGTCCCGGTCCCGCGGGCCGACCCGGCCCCGGCGGCCGAGGCGGTCCCGCCGTCCGCCGCGGCGGCCCCGGTCACCGCGCCCGCGCCGGTCGCGCACACCGGGTTCGGGCGGGAGTACCACCCCGGCCGCCCGGCCACCCCCGCCGAGGCGGTGCCGTGGGGGCTGCGGGTGGCCGCGGAGTCGACCTGGCGGCTGCTGCTGCTCGGAGCCGCGCTCTACGTCGTCTTCTACGTGGTCGACATGCTGCGGCTGGTCGCCTTCTCGGTGCTGGCCTCACTGCTGATCACCGCGCTGCTGGAGCCCTCGGTCTCCTGGCTGCGCCGGCGCGGCGTGCCGCGCTCGCTGGCGGCGGGCGGGGTGTTCCTCAGCGGTCTCGCCGGGATCGGACTGGTCGGCTGGTTCGTGGTCTGGCAGGTGTCGACCAACCTCTCGGATGTCACCACCCAGGTGAAGACCGGCGTCAACCAGCTGCGGGACTGGCTGGTCACCGGGCCGCTGCACCTGACCCAGCAGCAGATCACCGACTTCGCCAACCAGATCACCAAGGCCATCACCACCAACACCGATCAGCTCACCTCGGCCTCGATCACCGGCGCGCAGATCGCCGTCGAGGTGCTGACCGCACTGCTGATGACCTTCTTCACCACCTTCTTCTTCCTCTACGACGGGGCGAAGATCTGGAACTGGGCGCTGCGCGGGCTGCCGCGGCACTCCCGCTTCGCGATGGCCGGGGCCGGCCCGAAGGCGTGGGCGACGCTCACCGCCTATGTGCGCGGCACGGTCTGCGTGGCCTTCATCGACGCGCTCTGCATCGGCATCGGCGTCGATCTGCTGGGCGTGCCGCTGGCTCTGCCGCTCGCCGTGATCATCTTCCTGGGCGCCTTCGTCCCGCTGGTCGGCGCACTGGTCACCGGCACCGTCGCGGTGCTGATCGCGCTGGTCACCCAGGGGCCGTGGACGGCGCTGATGGTGCTGGTGGTGCTGGTGGTGGTGATGCAGGTGGAGAGTCACATCCTCCAGCCGCTGATCCTCGGCCGGGCCGTGAGGGTCCACCCGCTCGGCGTGGTGCTCGGCGTCGCGGCCGGCGGCATCATCGGGGGCATCGGCGGCGCGGTGGTCGCCGTCCCGCTGATCGCCGTCACCAACACCGTGGTCACCCACCTGCGCCGGCGCAACGAGGCCGGCCAGGCCGTCTTCACCGCGCTCGAAGCCGCCCGCGAGGCCGCCGAACGGACGGCCGGACAGGCCGCCGGGCGCACCGGCGAGCGCACTGCGGCCACCAGTTCCGCCCCGCCGGCCGCACCCGTCGCCGACTGACCCCCCGCCGTGCCGGACCGCCGGTGGGGAGAACGACGACGGGCCCTCCCGGACATGGTGTCCGGGAGGGCCCGTCGGGGTGCCGGGTGCGTCAGGCGGTGATGGCGGCGAGGGCGGCCTCGGAGTCGAGGACGCCGGCCACGGCCTGGAGGACGGCGGCGATCTTCATCGAGGCCTGGACGACCTCGCGCTCGACGCCGGCCTTGCGCAGCACGGCCTCGTGCGAGTCGAGGCACTGGCCGCAGCCGTTGATGGCGGAGACCGCGAAGCACCAGAGCTCGAAGTCGACCTTCTCGACGCCCGGGGTGCCGATGATGTTCATCCGCAGACCGGCCCGCATCGTGCTGTACTCCTTGTCGGAGAGCAGGTGCAGCGTCCGGTAGTAGACGTTGTTCATCCCCATGATCGCGGCCGCGCCCTTGGCGGCGTTGTACGCCTCCGGGGACAGGTTGGCCTTGGCCTCGGGCTCCAGCTCACGCAGCAGGCCGGGGCTGCGGGTGGCCATCGCGCAGGACAGCACGGTGCCCCAGAGCTGCTGGGCGGGGAGGTCGGAGTTGCCGATGACCGAGCCCAGGTTGAGCTTGAGGTCCTTGGCGTAGTCCGGGAGGGCGGCCTTCAGGTCGTCGAGAGCCATGGGTCAGCCCGCCAGCAGGGCCTGGGCGTCGAGGGTGTCCTCGCCCTTGTTCCAGTTGCACGGGCACAGCTCGTCGGTCTGCAGGGCGTCCAGCACCCGCAGGACCTCCTTGGGGTTACGGCCGACGGAGCCGGCGGTGACCATGACGAACTGGATCTCGTTGTTCGGGTCGACGATGAAGACGGCGCGCTGGGCGGTGCCGTCCTCGCCCTCGACGCCGCAGGCGCGCATCAGCTCGTGCTTGATGTCGGCCAGCATCGGGAAGGGCAGGTCGCGCAGGTCCTTGTGGTCCTTGCGCCAGGCGTGGTGCACGAACTCGGAGTCGCCGGAGACGCCGAGGACCTGGGCGTCGCGGTCGGCGAACTCGTCGTTCAGCTTGCCGAACGCGGCGATCTCGGTCGGGCAGACGAAGGTGAAGTCCATCGGCCAGAAGAAGACGATCTTCCACTTGCCCTCGTAGGACTTGTGGTTGATATCGGCGAAGGCGCTCGCGGCGTCCAGGTCGACACAGGCCTTGAGGTCGAACTCGGGGAACTTGTCACCGATCGTGAGCACGTTCGCTTCTCCTGAAGTGAGGTGAGGGGAGCTTGTCCGGAATCCGGACACCACTCACAGTTCCACATCGTGGACTGATCAGGGAAATAGCTACACTGGATGTGTCTGATCGGAGATTGTTATCAGTACTGAATCCCCCACGTCACGCCCGGGTCCCCGCCGCAACGGCGGCACCAAGGGTGACCCGACTGTGGCGAGCGCCACAGTCCGCAGCCCGCGCACCCCGACCGTCGCCCAGTTGCGCGCCTTCGTCGCGGTGGCCGAGCACCGGCACTTCCGGGAGGCCGCCGCCACCACCGGGACCAGCCAGCCCGCGCTGTCCGGGGCGGTCGCGGCGCTGGAGGAGTCGCTGGGCGCACAACTGGTCGAGCGTACGACGCGCAAGGTGATCGTCACCCCACTGGGGGAGCGTGTGCACCAGCACGCGCGCCGGGTGCTCGCCTCGCTGCAGGCCCTCACCGAGGAGGTCGAGGCCGCCCGCCGTCCGTTCACCGGGCCGCTGCACCTGGGCGTCATCCCGACCGTCGCGCCCTATCTGCTGCCCACCGTGCTGCGGCTGGTCCGCGACGGCTTCCCGGACCTGGAGCTGCACGTCCACGAGGAGCGCACCCCCTCGCTGCTGGAGGGCCTGGCCGCCGGGCGGCTGGACGTCCTGCTGCTCGCGCTGCCGGCCGGCGGGGCCTCGCCGACCAAGGACATCCCGCTGTTCGACGAGGACTTCGTCCTGCTCACCCCGCCCGGCCACCCGCTCGCCGGGCGGATCGACGTCCCGCGCGACGTGCTGCTCGACCTGGACGTGCTGCTCCTGGAGGAGGGTCACTGCCTGCGCGACCAGGCGCTGGACATCTGCCGCGAGGTCGGCGCCGACCCGGCGGGCTCGACCACCCGCGCGGCCGGCCTGTCCACCCTGGTCCAGCTGGTCGCCGGCGGCCTCGGGGTGACCCTGCTGCCCGCCACCGCGCTGGACGTCGAGGCCGGGCGCACCGACCGGCTGGCCGCCGTCCGCTTCGCCGCACCGCAGCCCGGCCGCAGGATCGGGCTGGCCGTCCGGCCGGGCTCGGCCCGCAACGCCGAGTACGAGCGCTTCGCGGCCGCGCTGCGCGAGGTGCTGGTCGAGCTGCCGGTCCGGATCGTCTCCTAGCCCAGGGTGTCCGGGCCCCCGTGCCAGCCCGGCTCGGGGCGGGCGGCCGGGGTGCCCAGACAGAGTCCGACCGTCGTCGCGACGAGGAGCTCCAGCGCCTCCAGAGTGTCCTGGTCGGGCCGGTCGCCGGGCCGGCGCAGGGTGAGGTGGCGGGCCGTCAGGCCGTCGAAGCCGCCGAGGAAGTGGACGGCGATCCGGCGGGCGGGCAGCGCCAGGCTCAGGCCGTGGGCGGCCGCGAGGGCGTCGAGCATCTCGGTGGCGGTGCCCTCGATGTCGTGCTGGAGCCCGAGCATGATCTCCTGCATGTCCGGGTCGCGCATGGCCAGCGCCCCGAACTCGCTCAGCAGCACGCAGCGTCCGTGCTCGCCGGTGGCGGCCTCCCAGAGCGCGAGCACCAGGGTGCGGACCTGTTCGCCGAACGCGCCGTCGCCGGGGGAGGCGGCGCGCACCTCGCCGACGAAGTCGGACTTCAGCTGCTGGACGACCGCTCGGTAGAGGTCCTTCTTGGTGCCGAAGGTGTAGTGCACCGTCGCCTGCGCCACGCCCAGCTCGGCCGCGATCGCGCGGGTGCTGCCGGCGGCGATTCCCTCCCTGGTCATCAGGTCGATCGCGGCCTGGACCAGTTGCGGTCGGCGTTCGGAGGCGGGGACGTGGGCCATCCAGTCAGGGTAGCGCCACGGGCGGGCAACTGTGTCGTGCGATCTTGTCGTCCAACTTTGTCACCCGACAAAGTCCGGTCTACGGTGGGACGCGACCTGCCCTGACCGACCCGAGGGACCGCCGATGGCCACGTACCTGTACCGACTGGGCCGATACTGCTTCCGGCGGCGACGGGCCGTCGTCGCCGTCTGGATCGCCCTGCTCCTCGCCATCGGCGGGGTCGCGGGCGCCTTCGCCGGCAAGACCACCGACGAGTTCAAGGTCCCGGGTACCGAGGCGCAGGCCACCCTGGACCGGATCAAGGACACCTTCCCGGCGCAGGGCCACGGCTCCGCGCAGGTCGTCTTCGCCGCCGGCGCGCCCGGCGGCATCGGGACGCCCGAGGCGGGCAGGGCGGTCGGCGAGGCCGTCGCCCGGATCGCCCAGGTGCCGGGCGTGGCCGCGGTGCCGGACCCGTACGCCACCGGCGCGCTCTCGCCGGACGGGAAGGTCGCGCTCGCGCTGGTCTCCTTCGACCACAAGCTCGCCGACGTCACCGACCAACAGCGCGACGCGGTGAAGGCCGCTGCCGAGCCGGCCCGCGCGGCCGGGCTGGACGTGGCCTTCGGCGGCGACGCGTACAACACGATGGCCCGGATCGAGGGCGGCAGCGAGGCGATCGGCCTGGTGGTGGCCGGGCTGGTGCTGGTGGTCACCCTCGGCACGCTGGTCGCCGCCGGGCTGCCGCTGCTGACCGCGCTGGTCGGCGTCGGCGTGACGATGGCCGGCCTGCTGGCGCTCACCGGCTCCTTCGAGATCATCACCACCGCGCCGGTGCTGGCCCTGATGGTCGGCCTCGCGGTCGGCATCGACTACGCGCTGTTCATCCTCTTCCGGTACCGCCGCCATCTGGACGAGGGCCTGGAGCCGGAGGAGGCCGCCGCCCGGGCCACCGCGACCGCCGGCAGCGCCGTCGTCTTCGCCGGCCTGACCGTGGTCGTCGCGCTCGCCGGACTCGCCGTCGCGGGCGTGCCCTTCCTCACCGTGATGGGTCTGGCCGCCTCCGGGGCCGTCGTGGTGGCCGTCCTGGTCGCGATCACGCTGCTGCCCGCCGTGCTGGGCTTCACCGGCCGGGCCATCGACCGGCTGCCGATCTGGAAGCGGGCCCTGACCGCCAACGGCCGCACCACCATGGGCGAGCGCTGGGGCCGCTTCGTGGTCCGCCGCCCGCTGCCCGTCCTGCTGGTCGCCCTGGCCGGGCTGGGCGCCCTGGCGGTGCCCGCCGCGAGCCTGAACCTCGGTCTGCCGAGCGGCGGTTCGCAGGCCGCCGGGACGGACGCGCGCAAGGCGTACGACCTGGTCGGCGAGAGCTTCGGGCCGGGCTTCAACGCTCCGCTGGTGGTCGTGGTGGACGCCCACGGCGCGCCGCAGCCCGAGCAGGCGGTGCGGGAGGTGGCCGCGAAGCTCCAGACCCTCAAGGGCGTCGGGACGCTGCTGCCGCCGACCGTCGACCAGGCGAGCCGCACCGCGCTGGTGACCGTCATCCCGCGGACCGGTCCGGACCACGCGGACACCGAGGCGCTGGTCAACGAGATCCGCGACCGGAAGGCGGAGTTGAAGGCGGAGACCGGCGCGGACATCGCCGTCACCGGCACCACGGCCGCCAACATCGACGTCTCCACCAAGCTCGGCCAGGCGCTGCCGCCCTTCCTCGCGGTGATCGTCGGGATCGCGGTGGTGCTGCTGGCGCTGGCGTTCCGCTCGGTGCTCGTCCCGCTCAAGGCGGTGGCCGGCTTCCTGCTCAGCGTCACCGCCTCGCTCGGCGCGGTGGTCGCGGTCTACCAGTGGGGCTGGCTGGACGGGCTGATCGACGTGCCCAAGGTCGGGCCGGTGGTGAGCTTCGTGCCGATCCTGCTGATCGGCGTGCTGTTCGGGCTGGCGATGGACTACGAGCTGTTCCTGGTCTCCGGGATGAAGGAGCAGCACGTCCACGGCGCGGCGCCGCGCGAGGCCGTGGTGGCCGGGGTACGGAACGGGGCCCGGGTGGTCACGGCGGCCGCGCTGATCATGGTGGCGGTGTTCGGCTCGTTCGTCTTCGGCCACGACCCGGTCGTCCAGCCGATCGGCTTCGCCCTCGCGGTGGGCGTGCTGGTGGACGCCTTCGTGGTGCGGATGGCGCTGGTGCCGGCCGCGATGGCGCTGTTCGGCAAGGCCGCCTGGTGGTTCCCTAAGCGGCTGGAGAAGGTCGTGTCGCGGGTGGACATGGAGGGCGAGCAGCTGATGGCCCGGCTCGCGCGACGGCCGGCCGAGGACGGGACGCGGGAGCCGGCCGAGCAGCCGGCCGTG
Source organism: Kitasatospora sp. NPDC054795 (assembly GCF_053611565.1). Lineage (NCBI taxonomy): Bacteria > Bacillati > Actinomycetota > Actinomycetes > Kitasatosporales > Streptomycetaceae > Kitasatospora > Kitasatospora sp. NPDC054795. Next base: position 28,188 of record NZ_JBSHAP010000071.1, on the reverse strand, counting down.
GAGCCGACCCGGATCTGACGGCCCCGGCCCCAGGAGCCCCGGCGCCCGGTGGGATCCGTTCCCGCCGGGCGCTCCTGCGTTCGCGCCCCCGCGTGTGAGGGGGCGCGGTCACATCCCCGCGGGCAGCCGCTGTTCGAACCAGACCACCTTGCCGGTGCCCAGCCTGGTCGCACCCCAGCGGTCCGCGCACCGGGCCACTATCTGCAGCCCGCGCCCGCGTTCGTCCTCCGGCCCGGTGCGGCGCGGGCGCGGCAGCAGCGGGCTGTCGTCGCCGACCTCGCAGCGCAGCCGGGCGGTGCGCACCAGGCTCAGGGTGACCGGCCGGGTCGCGTGCTGGACGGCGTTGGTGACCAGCTCGCTGACCATCAGCTCGGTCGCCTCGCTCAGCTCGTCCAGCCCCCAGCGGCGCAGCGTGTGCGCGGCCAGTCGGCGGGCCCGGCCCGGAGTCTCGTTGCGCGGCTGGAGGTACCAGTGCGCGACGTCCCCGGCCGGGATGCCGTCGAAGCAGGCGCCGAGCAGGGCGATGTCGTCGCCGCGGTCGCCGGGCGGCAGGATCCGCAGCGCCTCCTGGCACAGCTGCTCGGGGGACTGCCAGCGGGCGGCGGCGATCCGGGCGCGCAGCATCTCCAGGCCGTCGCTGATCGGGCGGGTGCGGGTCTCCACCAGGCCGTCGGTGAACAGCAGCAGGGCCGAGCCGGGCGGCGCGGGCAGTTCGACGGAGTTGAAGTCCACCCCGCCGACGCCGATCGGTGCCCCGGAGTCCAGTTCGACCAGCTCGGCGATGCCGTCCGGGCGGACCAGCACCGGTGGGACGTGTCCGGCGTTGGCCATCACCACCCGGTTGGCGATCGGGTCGTACACCGCGTAGACGCAGGTGGCCAGGTGCTGTTCCCGGCCGAGCCGCTGGGCCTGTTCGTCCAGGTGGTAGAGCACCTCGTGCGGCGGCAGGTCGAGGGCGGCCAGGGTCTGGGCGCTGGTGCGCAGCTGGCCCATGATGGCGGCCGAGGTGAGCGAGTGGCCCATCACGTCGCCGACGATCAGGGCGACCCGGTTGCCGGGCAGCGGGACGGCGTCGTACCAGTCCCCGCCGACCTGTGCGCCGCGCTCGCCGGGCAGGTAGCGCTGGGCGATCCGGACGCCGTGCGACTGCGGCAGGCGCAGCGGCAGCATGCTGCGCTGGAGTTCGTTGGCGATCTCCCACTCGCGGGCGTAGCGCAGTGCGGTGTCCACGGCCAGCCCGGCCTGGGTGGCGAGGTGCGCCGCGGTCGCGGTGTCCGCGGCGTCGAAGACCGGGCGGCCGGTGCGTTCGGGAGGGCGGCGGATCAGTATCAGCAGCCCGAGCACGGCCTTGCGCCCGCGCAGTGGCAGGGCGAGGACGGAGGTTCCGGCGGCCAGCCGGGCCACCCCGCGGGTGCCGTACAGCTCGCGCAGCAGCGTCTCGGCGCGTTCGGCGGCGGGGGTGCCGAGGACGGCGGCCTCGGCGGGGCGGCGGCTCAGCAGGGCGTGGGCGAGCGCCCCGCCGCGGGTCACCGGGGTGGCCGGGCCGCCGTCGGCGGTCGAGCGGGCGCCGTAGCGGGAGCGGCGCCGGTCGTCCAGACCGCTCGGGCGGCCGCGGCGGCCGATCCGGGTGCCGGTGCTGTGGTGTATCCGCAGCTCCTCCGGGAAGCCGGGTTCGCGTTCGACGTTGGGCAGCGGGTCGCGCAGGTGGACGACGGCGGCGTCGGCGAGCGTCGGGACCAGCACCCGGCCGATGTTGCGCAGCGTCGCGGCGAGGTCGAGGGCGCTGTTGATCCGCCGGGTCGCCGAGTCGAGGTACGCCAGGCGGTCCGCCATCTCGGTGCGTTCCGGCCGTGCGCCCGCCCGTCGTACCGGGGCTGCCGGCAGGGCCGTCGCCGGGGCCGGTGTCGCGGCCGGGACCTGGCGGCGCTGGCCCGGGACGGCGGGCGGCTGCTCCGCCTCGGTCTTGAGCTGGTCGCGCACGGCTGCCTGTCCTGGATTCGGTGTGGTCGGTGAGCTGTTCTGTTGCACCGGCCGCGGGTGCGGCCGGGCCTGTCCCGGTTCGATCAGCCGACGCGTCGACAGCGCAGGAACAGCTGTTCCTCCGGCGGCAGCGAGGTACTGGCCGGTGCGTACGGATGCCCCGAGCACTCCTCGACGGCGAAGCCGGCCGAGACCAGAACCCGCTCCAGATCCTCCCTCAGATACCCACTGATCCGCAGCTCTCTGCCAAGGAACGGAAGCGGAACGTGATCCAGGTCCGCCTCGACCATACCGAGCGCCAGCAGTCCGCCCGGCCGCAGGAGTTCGCGCAGCTGCCGCAGCACGGTCGGGATCTCGTCCTGCGGCAGCAGGATCAGCGAGAAGAACGCGGTGACGGCGGCGAAGCGGCCCCGGCCGTCCGGCCCCAGTTCGGGGGCGTTCCAGACCCGGTCCGCACGCTCGGTGGCCAGATCGTACAGGTCGATCCGATGGAACACCGGCGCGAACACGCCTGGGAAGGCGGTCCGCCGGGCCAGCGTGAGCATGCCGTCGGAGAGGTCCGCGCCGGTCACCCGCAGACCGTCGGCGACCAGCTGGCGGACGGTCGGTTCGCCGGTGCCGCAGCCCACGTCCAGCACCCGGGCACCGGGTTCGAGCTCGGCGAGCAGCCGCCGGCCGCAGGCCAGCTGTCCGTCCTTGGCGGGGAACGCCTCGCCGTACTCCGTGCCGATGGTGTCGAAGGCGACCGCCTGCAGTGCCCGGGCCGCCCGCCGCCGCCGTACCTCGGGTTCGTCGTCGCCGGCGTCCTCGTCGACGGGGAACGGGTCCGATATCTGTCCGGTCGTCACGTTGCGAGGCACCCTTCCACCCGTGGCCTCCGGTGGCTCCTCCGCGACCCCGCGGGCCGCTGCCGGTGGCGGTACGTCACGCTCTGCGCACCACGCGGACGGACTGCACCCCGATGGGTTTCCGAGCAGACACTCGTGTGCGTACTGGCATCTGAGAATATGCGTGATCACTGTGCCGTGGGGTCCCTTTCCGGCCAACTCGCCGTGCTTGGGTGGTTGTGGCCGGGGTTGCGGAAGCACGGGGGTGCGGGCGGGGTTGTGCGCGCGGCCGCGCACGCCGGACAGCGCGCCAGGGGAACGTCGATGACCTGCGGTTTTGCCGATCTGCAGGCTGACTATCGGACGTTTATCGAACGTCAATCGGTCCGGTGCACAGTGGAGTCCAGCGCCGGGGAAGCGTTGAGGGCGCTCCCGCAGCCGGGGGGCTGCGGGAGCGCCGACGCGCGGAACGGGGGAGGTTCTCCGCGGGGGAGCGGAAGCCTTACGGCGCGGGGGGAGAGAGGGGCTCGGTGTGCTGCTGGGAGATGAGGTCCGCCACGGGGGAGGCCTCAGGCACACCGAGCCGCGTGAAGATCGCATGGGCCTCCTGGAGGCAGGCGAGTCCGCGAGCCGGCTGGGCGAGCGCCAACAGGGCCTCCCCCAGTGCGGCGTTCGCCAGGCCCTGGCAGTAGGCGGAGCCCAGCTCCTGGCCGATCGCCAGCGACTCGCCGGCCGCCGAGGCCGCCTCGGCGGGCTGCTCGGCGACCAGCAGGGCCGAGGCGAGCCTGGCCAGGGTGTAGCCCTCCCACAGGGGGTTCTGCTGCGACTGGTAGAGCCGGTGCGCCTCCCGCAGGTGCGGAACGGCGTCGCCGCCGGAGAGCACCACACCCAGCTGGTAGAGGGTCTGGGCGAGCAGCGGGCCGTTCTTGGACTCCCGGGCGGCGGCGACACCGTCACCGGCGGACCGGACCGCCGTCTCGGTCATCCCGAGCCGGTGCTGTGCCCGGGCCATGTTGCTGACGATGCGGGCCTCGGCGGTCGGCGCGCCGACCGCCTGGCTGGTGGCCCGGGCCTGTTCCATGAACGGCAGGGCCTCGGCCGGGCGGTTGCCCAGGCTCAGGATCACGCCCAGGATGTTGGCGGTGGCCAGCAGCTGGACGGTCGGGACGTCCGGTGACTGGTGGTCCAGACTGCGGCGCAGCGAGTGCTCGGCGCCCTGGAAGTCACTGGTGACGTAGTTCAGGGCCCCCAGGACGAAGTGCACCCGGGCGAGTGCGGCGGAGTCGTCGCGGAGCTCCGCCTCGCGTCCGAGGGCTTCCAGGACCGGCCGTACCTGGGGGCCGTGGGTCGGGTCCGGATCGAGGCCGTACAGCAGGATCAACAGGTCGATCGCCGCGTGCTGCGAGGAGCGGGGCCCGTTCGCCGCCGCCGCCGTGGAGTTGAGCAGGAGGGCGCTCTCGCTCCGGAGCCAGGACTGGGCGGAACCGCTGGTCGGCAGGCCGATCCCGGGCGAGGACGGCGTGGTGAGCAGCTCGGGCTCGGGGTCGTCCGGTTCGAGGGTCCGGGCCGCGTTGCGGACGGTCGGGATCAGCAGGTCGAGCAGCCGCAGGACGGCCCGTTCCTGCTCCCCGCCGTCGCCCGACCGGTCGTTCTGCCGCTGGGCGTAGAGGCGGAGCAGATCGTGGTAGCGGTAGCGGCCGGGGGTGAAGCACTCCAGCATGTTCGCCTCCACCAGGGCCTCGACGAGCTCCTCGGCGGTGTCCTCGTCCACACCGAGGAGTGCCGCGGCGGCCGCGAGCGGGATGTCGGGGGAGTCGATCAGCGCGAGCAGTCGAAAGGCGCGGGCCTCGGCCGTGGACAGCTGTCCGTAGCCGAGCCCGATGGTGGTCTCCACGGCGAGGTTGCCGAGTTGGAGCTCGTCCAGGCGGTGACGTTGGTCGGCTAACCGACGGGCCAGGTCGGAGACGCTCCACCGCGGCCGGCTGGCCAGCCGGGCGGCGGCGATGCGGACCGCCAGCGGCAGGAAGCCGCACGCGGTGACCACCGCCATGGCCGCCTCCGGCTCCGCGGCGACCCGCTGCTCCCCGACGATGGCCGAGAACAGTGCCAGGGCCTCCCGCGGAGTCAGCTCCTCGACGTCGAACAGTTGCGCGCCGGGGATGCCGGCGAGCCGGGAACGGCTGGTGGCGAGCACCGCGCAGCCGGAGACGCCCGGGATCAGCGGCCGGATCTGGTCGGCGTCCCGCGCGTTGTCCAGCAGGATGAGCATCCGCCGGTTGGCGAGCAGCGAGCGGTAGAGCGCCGCGCGCTGCTCCATCGACTCCGGGTTCTCGGTGACACCGAGGGCGTGGAGGAAGTCGCCGAGGACGACGACCGGGTCGGCCGGCGAGGCGCCGGCGCCCCGCAGGTCGACGTACAGCTGTCCGTCCGGGAACTCGGCCCGGACCCGGTGGGCGACGTGGACCGCGAGGGTGGTCTTCCCGACGCCGCCGATGCCGGCCAGCGAAGTGACCACCACGGCCTGGCCGGTGGCGTTCATCAGGACCGTCGAGAGGTCGCTCACCAGCTCGGTGCGGCCGCTGAAGTCCAGGACATCGGCCGGGAGTTGGGCCGGTGCCGGGGCGGTGGGCCGGCCCTTCGCCGCCGTTTCGGGCACGGCCGGGAGGGCGAGCGCGGGGTCGGCCGCGAGGATGCGGGTGTGCATCGTGGACAGGCCGACGCCCGGTTCCACCCCGAGTTCCTCGATGAGCAGTTTGCGGGTGTCGGTGTAGACGCCGAGGGCCTCGGCCTGGCGGCCGCAGCGGTACAGCGCCAGCATCAGGAGTTCGCGCAGCCGTTCGCGCAGCGGATGTTCCGTCGTCAGGTTGTTGAGCTCTCCGACGATTTCCGCGTGCTGCCCGATGGTGAGGGCGGCGGCGCACAGGTCCTCGGCGGCGGCCACCTGGCGCTCGGCCAGTCGGAGCCGCTGGGTGTCGGCGTAGGGGCCGGGGATGCCGGTGAGCGGGCGGCCGCTGAACAGGCCCAGTGCCTCGGTCAGCAGCCGGTGCGCCTCCTGCTTGTCGCCGTTCGTCCGGGCGGCCGCGGCCTCGGCGCAGAGCCGCTCGAAGACCGTCAGGTCGAGGGCCTCGCCCGGGATGCGCAGGGCGTAGCCGTCGGCGACCGAGACCAGCAGTTCGGCGGGTGCGCGGACCTCGCGGCGCGGCTCGATGACCGAGCGCAGCCGGGAGACGTAGGTCCGCAGGGCGGCGACCGCCTGGGCCGGGGGGCGATCGCCCCACAGGGCGTCGACCAGGTCCTGGGTGGTGACCGGGCGGCCGGCGTGCAGCAGGAGGGCGCTCAGGACCGCCTGTTGCTGGGGGGAGCCGAGGGAGACGGGCTTCCCGTCGAGCCAGGCCTGCACCGGGCCGAGGACCTGGAAGCGCAGCGCGGGCGAGGGCGGCGTCTCCTGAAAGTCCATGAAGTCCCCCGATGGCCTGTGGTGTCGATTTCGTGAAAGGGCGCTCGGCGGTCCGCCGCGGTGCTTCAGCTTAGGCGGACGCCCGACTCTGCCGGACGGTCCCGCAAGTCGCACGATGTTTATCGGACATTTAATCAACCCTACGATACTGTGCCCGCGCCCGCGCCAAGCCGGTCGGGCCGACGACATTTGATGACCGAAAGGCGGCCGCCAATGGCCAACGACCAGAGCGAGACCCCGGTGCCGTCGACGCCCGAGAACCAGGCGCAGACCCCGGCCCCGGACTCCGCTGTGGAGGCCGGCCAGGCTGTCGAGGGCGCGGTCGCCGCGACCTCGAACCCGACCGAGTACACCGAGCCGAGTGCCGACCGGAAGAACGCGATCGAGAACGGGATCTTCGGCGACGAGGCCGACCACCTGCTGGAGCCGGCCGAGCCGGACACCGGCAAGCCGGGCGAGAAGTACGAGCCGGAGAGCATCGTCTTCGGCCACGCGTGAGCCGTGCCGGTCGAGTGCCCCCGTCGCCCCCGTCCGGGCGCGGGGGCACCGGTGGTTATGGGCACGCCAATTCCCCATAGGTGTCGACCGGGTGGCCGAAACATGCCCGCGGTGCACTCATGGTGACCGGTGATATCCGTAACGTGCCCGACGGCGGGTGCGGACGTTCCGGAATTCCGGATTCACCCGGGGGTATTGCGGTGGTCGGAATGCCGCTGTTTGCCCGCGTTCTGCCGAAATTGCCGAGGAAGATCGTATTCGGCTGAATCGCCCGCCCCGGGGGCGGGGGCGACCTGGTGGGGGTCGGCCGTCCATTCCCGGCCGCCGGGCTCGGGGCGCAGGTAGTGCTCGCCGCCGACGGTGTCCATGTAGATGCCGGTGCGTCCGGTCCTCCGGTCGAGGACGAGTTCACCCACGTGGGGCCGGTAGGCCGGGGTGTTTCGCTGTCGGGTGCTCACCGTGCTGCTCCTCGCTCTGGTCGGCGACTGGCCAGCATCTCTAGAGAAGCTAATATCTCTAGAGATGTCAACGGTCGTATCTCCTTACCGGCGACCGCGGGCACGCCTACGATTTGTCCGAGGCAGAGGGAGCGGCGATGACCGGCAGCAATGGCGACAAGCAGCCCAAGTACCAGCGGATCGCCGAAGCGCTGAAAGCGGCCATCGACACCGGCCGGTACCGCGCGGGCGACCGCCTGCCCGGCGAGAACGACCTCATGGACGAGTACGGCGTGGCCCGGATGACCGCCCGCCAGGCGCTGGGCGTGCTGCAGAGCGAGGGCATCGCCGAGGCGCGCCGCGGCGCCGGGGTGTTCGTCCGGGACTTCCGGCCGCTGCGCCGGCGCGGCATCCAGCGGCTGGCGCAGGGGCAGTGGGGGTCCGGCCGGTCGATATGGTCGGCGGACATCGACAACCGCAGCCTGGTGGTCGACCAGGTGTCCGTCACCGAGCAGGGCGCGCCCGAGCACGTGGCCCGGATGCTCGGGGCCGCCCCGGGCGCCCCGATGTGCGTGCGGCACCGCCGCTTCGTCCTCGACGGCAAGCCGGTGCTGCTGTCGACCTCCTACCTGCCCGCCGTCCTGGTCGCGGGCACCGCGATCACCCGCGAGGACACCGGCCCCGGCGGCACCTACGCCCGGCTCGCCGAGATCGGCGCCAAGCCCGTGCACTTCCGCGAGGAGGTCCGCTCCCGGATGCCCGGCGCCGAGGAGGCCGCCCGCCTGGAGCTGTCCGCCGGCACCCCCGTCATCCTGATCTGCCGCACCGCCTTCGCCGACGAGGGCCAGGTCGTCGAGCTCAACGAGATGATCCTGGACGCCGCCTCCTACGTCCTGGAGTACGACTTCGACGCCTGAGCGCCGGACGGGGCCCACCGGCCGCGGCCGGCTGCCGTCCGCCGCGCGGGAACACCGCCGCCCCGGCCGCAGGGGCGACCGGGGCGGGGCGGGGGCGTGCGGGACTACTCCTTGGAGCGGACGCGCAGGTTGGTGATCAGCGGGCCCTCGGTGGTCTCGCGGAAGAAGTCGTTGCCCTTGTCGTCGACGACGATGAAGGCCGGGAAGTCCTCGACCTCGATGCGCCAGACCGCCTCCATGCCGAGCTCGGCGTACTCCAGCACCTCGACCTTCTTGATGCAGTCCTGGGCGAGGCGGGCGGCCGGGCCGCCGATCGAGCCGAGGTAGAAGCCGCCGTGCGCGGCGCAGGCGTCGGTGACCTGCTTGCTGCGGTTGCCCTTGGCGAGCATGACCATCGAGCCGCCGGCGGCCTGGAACTGGTCGACGTAGGAGTCCATCCGGCCGGCCGTGGTCGGGCCGAAGGAGCCGGAGGCGTAGCCCTCGGGGGTCTTGGCCGGGCCCGCGTAGTAGACCGGGTGGTCCTGGAGGTACTTGGGCATGCCCTCGCCGGCGTCCAGGCGCTCCTTGATCTTGGCGTGGGCGATGTCGCGGGCGACGACCAGGGTGCCGGTGAGCGAGAGCCGGGTCTTCACCGGGTACTTGGAGAGCTCGGCGCGGATCGCGGACATCGGCTGGTCGAGGTCGACGCGCACCACGTCGTCGTCCAGGTGCTCGTCGGTGGTGTCCGGCAGGTACTTCGCCGGGTCGGTCTCCAGCTGCTCCAGGAACACGCCCTCGGCGGTGATCTTGCCGAGCGCCTGGCGGTCGGCGGAGCAGGAGACGGCCATCGCGACCGGGAGCGAGGCGCCGTGCCGCGGCAGGCGCACCACGCGCACGTCGTGGCAGAAGTACTTGCCGCCGAACTGGGCGCCGATGCCGATCTTCTGGGTCAGCTCGGTGACCTTGGCCTCCAGCTCCAGGTCGCGGAAGCCGTGGCCGGTCCTGGCGTCGCCCGAGGTCGGCAGGTTGTCCAGGTAGTGCGCCGAGGCGTACTTGGCGGTCTTCAGCGCGAACTCGGCGCTGGTGCCGCCGATCACGATGGCCAGGTGGTACGGCGGGCAGGCCGCGGTGCCGAGCGAGCGGATCTTCTGCTCCAGGAACGAGAGCATGCTCGCCTCGTTCAGGATGGCCTTGGTCTCCTGGTACAGGTACGACTTGTTGGCGGAGCCGCCGCCCTTGGCCATGAACAGGAACTTGTACGCGTCGCCGTCGGTGGCGTACAGCTCGATCTGGGCCGGCAGGTTGTTGCCGGTGTTCTTCTCGTCCCACATGGTCACCGGGGCCATCTGGGAGTAGCGCAGGTTGAGCCTGGTGTACGCGTCGTAGACGCCCCGCGCGACGGCGGACTCGTCGCCGCCCTCGGTGAGCACGTTCTGGCCGCGCTTGCCCATGACGATCGCGGTGCCGGTGTCCTGGCACATCGGGAGGATGCCGCCGGCCGAGATGTTGACGTTCTTCAGCAGGTCGAGCGCGACGAAGCGGTCGTTGGGGCTGGCCTCCGGGTCGTCCAGGATGCGGCGCAGCTGGGCGAGGTGGGCGGGGCGCAGGTAGTGCGAGATGTCGTGCATCGCCTCGGCCGTCAGCAGCCGCAGCGCCTCGGGCTCGACCTGGAGGAAGGTGCGGCCGCCGGCCTCGAAGGTGGAGACACCCTCGGAGGTGATCTTGCGGTAGGGGGTCGGGTCAGCGCCCAGGGGGAGCAGGTCGCTGTACTCGAAGTCTGGCGTGGGAGCCATGGGGGCGGTCCTTAGCTGTCCAGTTGGTCCGGCTGCGTCGGCGAAGCATCATCCAGGGTAGGACCCGGTGGAAGTCGGCATGCGGACAGGGCAGCCTTGCGTGACCGGGCTCACTCGCGCAGGAGTGCGAGCGACTAGGCTGACCCCGTGGACAACTCGCCGTCGCACGACGATTCGGGGCAGCCGCCGGTGCCGGCGCCCGTACCGATGACCAAGCCCGAACCCAAGCCGGAACTCAGGCCCGAGACCAGGGCCGAGGCCGCGCCGCGGCCGCACGCGCCGGTCGCGGAGGCGGACCTGCGGGTCTCCGACGCCGACCGCGAGAAGGTCGCGGAACTGCTGCGGGACGCCTACGCCGAGGGCCGCCTGGACGCCGACGAGCACGCGGAGCGGATCGGGGCCGCGTACGCCGCGAAGACCTTCGGCGACCTCGTGCCGCTGACCCGGGACCTGCCGGCCCGCCCGCTGTCCTTCGAGAAGCAGCCGCTGAGCGCCCCGCAGGGCCCGCCGCCGCAGCCGCCCGCGCGCCAGGAGTCGCCGACGGTGGTGGCGGTCTTCGGCGGCGCGGCCCGCAAGGGCCGTTGGCGGGTGGGCTCGCACCTGAGCGCCTTCGCCGCGTTCGGCGGGGTGGAGATCGACCTGACCGACGCCGTGTTCGAGTCCCCCGAGGTGGAGATCACGGTGACGGCGATCTTCGGCGGGGTGCAGGTCAGGGTCCCGGAGAACGTGAGCCTGCAGGGATCCGGCATCGGCATCTTCGGCGGCTTCGACGTCCGGGAGACGACCGCGGCGGACCCGTACGCTCCGGTTGTCCGGATCAAGGGCCTTGCGCTGTTCGGTGGTTGCGAGGCGAAGCCGCGCCGGGGCAAGAAGCTGAAGGAATGGGTGCGGCGCCAACTCGGCACCGACTGACCGCCGTTGACCTGCACAGCGCCCGATCGGGGATCAACTCCCGGTCGGGCGTTCGGCGTTGCGGCCGGTGCTCTGCGTAGTCGATTGCGTGCAGTGTGCATGAATCGCGGCCGGGTGGGGTAGTTCCTTCCGCACATCGCTTCTTGGACGGCTGCGCACCGGAGGCGGCCGAGCGGCCGTGCCCGGGCTGGACAGCGGGGGCTCGCGGCCGGCGGGGGAGCGAGGGGTCCCCGTGTCCGAGAGCCTCGTCAGGAGTACGGCCGTGCTGCATCCGATCGAGTCCCGCACCACCTCTCCAGTGGCCGCTGCGCAGGTCCTGGAGCGCCGCCCCGGCGTCCGTCCGCAGCCGCAGCCGCAGGGCGGCCCGGCGGGTTCCCCCGCGGGCGAGGACAACCCCTGGCACACCGGCGCCGCGTGTCGGCGGGACGAGGTGGGGCTGTTCTTCGCGCCCTCCAAGGAGCCGACGGCGGCCCGGCTGTCGCGCGAGGAGCAGGCCAAGCAGGTGTGCGCCCGCTGCCCGGTGCTGCTGGAGTGCCGCGAGCACGCGCTGGCCCAGCCGGAGCCGTACGGGGTCTGGGGCGGGCTGACGGCCGCCGAGCGGCGGGTGGTGCTGGCCCGGCGGCGGCGCCGGGACACGGAGCTGCGCGAGGCGGCCCTGGTGACGGCGGCCGCGCGGCGCCGGATAGCCGGGTGACGACGGGCCCGGGAGCGGGACGGCGACGCACCGCGGCCCCGGCGGAGGGGGATTCCGCCGGGGCCGCGAAGCGCGCTCGGGTGGGGCTCAGTTGGCGCGGTCGAAGTCGATCGCGCTGTACGCCCGCAGCTTCGAGAGCTTGTGGGTGGAGTTGATCTCGCGGATGGTGCCGCTCTTGGAGCGCATCACCAGCGAGCTGGTGGTGGCGGTCTCCGAGCGGTAGTGCACGCCGCGCAGCAGCTCGCCGTCGGTGATGCCGGTGGCGACGAAGAACACGTTCTCGCCGCTGACCAGGTCGTCCGTGGTGAGGACCCGGTCCAGGTCGTGGCCGGCGTCCAGGGCCTTCTGCCGCTCGGCGTCGTCCTTGGGCCACAGTCGGCCCTGGATCACGCCGCCCATGCACTTCATCGCGCAGGCCGCGATGATGCCCTCCGGGGTGCCGCCGATGCCCATCAGCAGGTCGACGCCGGTGCCCTCGCGGGCGGCCATGATCGCGCCGGCCACGTCGCCGTCCGAGATGAACTTGATCCGGGCGCCCGCTTCGCGGATCTCCCGGACCAGGCCGTCGTGGCGCGGGCGGTCGAGCACGACGACGGTGACGTCCTCGACAGCGCTGCCCTTGGCCTTGGCGACCCGGCGGATGTTGACCGCCGCCGGGGCGGTGATGTCGACGAACTCGGCGGCCTCCGGGCCGGCCACCAGCTTGTCCATGTAGAACACGGCGCTGGGGTCGAACATGGTGCCGCGGTCGGCGACGGCCAGTACGGCCACCGCGTTGTTCATGCCCTTGGCGGTCAGCGTGGTGCCGTCGACCGGGTCGACCGCGACGTCGCACTCGGCGCCGGTGCCGTCGCCGACCCGCTCGCCGTTGTAGAGCATCGGGGCTTCGTCCTTCTCGCCCTCGCCGATGACGACGACGCCGTTCATCGACACGGTCGAGACGAGGGTGCGCATCGCCTTCACGGCGGCACCGTCCGCGCCGTTCTTGTCGCCACGTCCGACCCACCGGCCGGCGGCCATTGCGGCCGCCTCGGTGACCCGGACGAGTTCGAGCGCGAGGTTCCGGTCCGGAGCCTCGGGCGCGACCTCCAGGGCACTGGGAAGGTGGTGCGGGTACTGCGTGGTCATCGTCGTTACCTCTCTGTACGCGACGGCCAGTGAGCGCCCGACTACTGCCAGGTCGAACGCCGTGGTGAGGGTATTGCGATCGTATCTGCCCACGAGATGACTGTCTGTGGCGCAGGTCGCTGCTCTGTGGCGGAAACCACCGATTCGCCCGGTATCACCCGTCCGTGGACACCCCTGGTGACCGCCCGGGGATGTGGATGAGTCACCATGTGGGGGTGGCAGCAGACAGCAAGGGCATGAGGGGCCGGCAGACCGTACGGGACATGGTCCTGTCGATGCTGGCCGTCGGTTTCGTCGTCGGGATCGGGTACCTGTTCCTTCCGCACGGATCCGGCGGCGACCCGGTGCGCGTGGTCGGGTACCGGGTGGAGGCGGCCTCCGCCAAGCGCGCCGCGCCGTACCCGCTGCTCTCCCCGGAGGGGCTGTCGGACAAGTGGCGGGCCACCTCGGTCGGTTACCGGCCGGCCGACCAGAACAACGGCAAGGGCAACGCCTGGCACCTGGGCTTCGTGACCCCCTCGGGCCGGTACGCGGCGATCGAGCAGAGCGACGTGCCGCGTGACTCCCTGCTGGCCGACCACGTCAAGGGCGCCGCGTCGGACGGCACTTCCGAGGTGGCCGGCCGTACCTGGGACCGGGTGCAGGGCGAGAAGGACCGCGCGCTGGCCGTCCAGACCGGCCCCGGGACCACCCTGCTCACCGGCACCGCCTCCTACGAGGAGCTGGCCGAGCTGGCGCAGGCGCTCAAGTAGCCCGCTTCCGCCCGCCTTCCGGGCACGCCGAAGGGCCCCGCGCCGGACGAACCGGTGCGGGGCCCTTCGGCGTGCGCGGGGCGGATCAGGCCGTGGTGACGACCTCGTCGTAGGCCAGGCGCGGCGAACGCGGGAACCAGGCGTCCTCGCCCGGGCGGCCGATGTTGACCACGGCCAGCACCGAGTGCTCGCCGTCGCCGAAGAACTCCTTGTTGATGCCCTCGGCGTCGTAGCCGGTCATCGGGCCGGCGGACAGGCCGGCGGCGCGCACGCCGATGATGAAGTAGGCAGCCTGCAGGGCGCCGTTCATCGTGGCGGACTGCTCACGGACGCTGCGCTCCGAGAAGAACAGGTCCTTGGCCTGGGGGAAGTGCGGGAGCTGGGTCGGCAGCTCCTCGTGGAACTCGTTGTCCACGGCCAGGATGGCGACCAGCGGGGCGGCGGCGGTCTTGGCCTTGTTGCCGTCCGCCATCTGCCGGACGAGGCGCTCGCGGCCCTCGGCCGAGCGGACCAGGACGACGCGCAGCGGCTGCTGGTTGAAGGCGGTCGGGCCGTACTTGACCAGCTCGTAGATGGCCTGGACCTGCTCGTCGGAGACCTGCTCGTCGGTGAAGGTGTTGGCGGTGCGGGCCTCGCGGAACAGGAGGTCCTGAGCGGCAGCGTCGAGTACCAGGGCGTCGGTGGTCATGCTTCTGCACCTCATGCGGAAAGGGGTTCGTCGGGGTGATCGGCCGTGGCCGTTCACTTCCTCCAACATAGGTGAAGATTCAACGATTCCCCAAGCGGATGTGATCCGCCTCACTCCCCGTCGGGGGCCGCGCCCTCCTCGGCGGCCAGCGCGGCGTCCAGCCGGGCCCGGGCGCCGTCCAGCCAGCGCTGGCACACCTTCGCCAGCTGCTCGCCGCGCTCCCACAGGGCCAGCGACTCCTCCAGTGAGGTCCCGCCGGTCTCCAGCTGCCGGACGACGTCCAGCAGCGCGTCCCGGGCGTGCTCGTAGCCCAGCGCGTCGTCCGGGTTCGGCGCCGCGTCCTGCTGCTCCTGCTGCTCTGCCATGGGTGCCAGCGTAGGGGCTCGGGCCGACACTCCCCAGCCCCGGCCCGCGGTGGCGGGCGGCTACCCGGGAGTCGCGGTGACGTCGAAGCCGCCGCCCGCCACCCGCGCGTGCAGCCCCTCGCCGGGCGCGACCTGCGCCGGGTCGGTCACCACCGTGCCGTCCGTGCGCTGGAGCACCGCGTAGCCGCGCTCCAGGGTGGCCGCCGGGGAGAGCGCCACCACCCGGGCCAGGGTGTGCCCGAGGTCGCTCTGCGCGTGGTCCAGCCGGTGCCGCAGGGTGCGCCGGGCCCGCTCCAGCAGGCCGTCCACCTCCTGTCCCCGACCGTCCAGCATCCGGTGCGGGGCGGCCAGCGACGGGCGGCTGCGCACCCCGTCCAGCCCGTGCTGCTCGCGCTCGACCCGGGACAGCACCTGCCGGCGGGCGCGGTCGCGCAGCTGGCGGACCTTGGCCAGCTCCTCACCGACGTCCGGAACCACCCGTTTGGCCGCGTCGGTCGGGGTGGAGGCGCGCAGGTCGGCCACGAAGTCCAGCAGCGGCTGGTCCGGCTCGTGCCCGATCGCGCTCACCACCGGCGTACGGGCGGCCGCGACCAGCCGCACCAGGCCCTCGTCCGAGAACGGCAGCAGGTCCTCCACGCTGCCGCCGCCGCGGGCCACGACGATCACGTCCACCTCGGGGTGCTCGTCCAGCTCCCGCACGGCCGCGCTCACCCGCTCCACCGCGCTGACCCCCTGCACCGGGACGTTGCGCACCTCGAAGCGCACGGCCGGCCAGCGCCGCCGGGCGTTCTCCAGGACGTCCCGCTCGGCCGCCGAGCCGCGCCCGGTGACCAGCCCGACGCACTGCGGCAGGAACGGCAGCGGCTTCTTGCGCTCCGCCGCGAACAGGCCCTCCCCGGCGAGCCGCCGCTTCAGCTGCTCCAGCCGGGCCAGCAGCTCGCCGAGGCCCACCGGGCGGATCTCCGAGGCGCGCAGGGACAGCTGCCCGCGCGCCGCGTACCACTCCGGCTTGGCGTGCACGACGACCCGCGCGCCCTCCTGCACCACGTCCGCGACCTGGTCGAACACCGAGCGGAAGCAGGTCACCGTGAGCGACACGTCGGCCTGCGGGTCGCGCAGGGTCAGGAACACCACGCCGGCGCCGGGGCGGCGGCTGAGCTGGGTGATCTGCCCCTCCACCCAGACCGCGCCGAGCCGGTCGATCCAGCCGCCGATCAGCGCGGAGACCTTGCCGACCGGGAGCGGCGCTTCGGGGGAGCTGGTGTTGGCCATGCGTACGAGGCTAGCGGCGTCCGCCGACACGGCCGGGACCGCCGCGGGTGCCGCCCCGGCCGGCGGAGCCCTGGACGGCGAGCACCACCAGGCCGACCACCAGCCAGACCAGCCCGACGAGCTGCGCGGTGCCCGAGGCCTCGTACACGACCGCCACGATCACCGCGATCCCCAGCACCGGCACGACCACGTGCGGGAGCCACCGCCGCGAGCCGTGCCGCACCGCGTACCAGCCGATCACCGAGGCGTGCAGCAGCGCGAAGGCGGTCAGCGCGCCCACGTTCACTACCGAGGTGAGCCGGTCCAGGCCGTCGTCCCGGTTGGCCGCCCAGACCGCCGCCGCCATCGTGATCACCGCGGCCGCCAGCAGTGCCCGGCGCGGCACCGCGCTGGCCGGGTCGACCGAACCGAGCGCCCGCGGCAGCCGGCCGTCCCGGGCCATCGCGAAGAGCAGCCGCCCGGCCGCGGCCTGCCCGGCCAGGGCCGCGAAGGCCGCGCCGATCGCCTTGCTGGCCGCCACCAGGACGTGCAGCCAGTGCCCGACGCCGCTCTCCACGGTGTCGTAGAAGGCCGAGCCCTGCGCCGCCGGGTCGGCGGCCAGCTGCTGCGGTCCGGTCGGCTCCAGCAGGGCCGCCAGGTAGGTCTGGGCGACGAACAGCACCCCGGCCAGCGCCAGGCACCAGAGCACCGCCCGGGCCACCGCCGCCGAGGCGCCGACCGCCTCCTCCACGAAGGTGGCGATCGCGTCGAAGCCCAGGTAGGAGAGCACCGCGACGGACACCGCCGAGATCACCGCGGTCAGCGAGAAGTCCCCGACGGCGGTGAACGGGGTGTCCCAGCCGCGCCGGGCGCCGTCCTGGGCCAGCGCCACCAAGGCGGCGGCCATGAACACCACCAGCACCGCGATCTCCATCGCGAGCACCGCGAAGCCGATCGCCGCCGCCGTCCGCACCCCGGCCAGGTTGAGCGCGGTGGTCACCACCACCGCGAGCGCCGTCCAGACCCAGCGCGAGACGTCCGGCACCAGGGAGTTCAGCGCGATCCCGGAGAACAGGTAGGCCACCGCGGGGATCAGCAGGTAGTCGAGCATCGCCATCCACCCGGCGATGAAACCCGGGCCCTCGCCCAGCCCGGCCCGCGCGTAGGCGAACACCGAGCCGGTCTGCGGCACGGCGCGCACCATCTGGGCGTACGAGGAGGCGGTGAAGGCCATCGCCACCGTCGCGGCGAGGTACACGGTGGCGACGGCTCCGTGGCTCTTGGCGTCCAGCACGCCGAACACGCCGACCGGGGCCATCGGGGCGATGAACAGCAGTCCGTAGACCATCAGATCGCGCACGCCCAGGCTGCGGCGCAGGCCGCTCGGCGTCGCCTGCTCGCTCACAGAGCTCATGGACACCATATTTGGGTGCTGTTGACCGGGTCTGCATGGAAAGTGTCCGCCATTGGTGGGGCGGCCCGGCGGGAGGCCGGGAGGACGAGCGCGGGTCGCGGCCGCCCGTACGATGGAGCCATGTCCAAGACCGCGCAGCGCCGTGTCCTGCTCGCCGCCCCCCGGGGCTATTGCGCGGGAGTCGACCGCGCCGTGATCGCCGTGGAGAAGGCCCTGGAGCAGTACGGGGCGCCCATCTACGTCCGCAAGCAGATCGTCCACAACAAGTACGTGGTGCAGACCCTGGAGAAGAAGGGCGCGATCTTCGTCGACGAGACGGAGGAGGTGCCGGAGGGCTCGATCGTCGTCTTCTCCGCGCACGGCGTCGCCCCGTCCGTCCACGACGAGGCGCGGGCCGGGAAGCTCGCCACCGTCGACGCGACCTGCCCGCTGGTCACCAAGGTGCACAAGGAGGCCGTCCGCTTCGCCGACGAGGGCTTCGACATCCTGCTGGTGGGCCACGAGGGCCACGAGGAGGTCATCGGCACCATGGGCGAGGCCCCGGACCGGATCCACCTGGTGGACGGTGCCGAGGACGTCGCCAACGTGCAGGTCCGGGACGAGTCCAAGGTCGTCTGGCTGTCCCAGACCACCCTGTCCGTGGACGAGACCATGGCCACCGTCGGCGAGCTGAAGAACCGCTTCCCGCAGCTGGTCAGCCCGCCCAGCGACGACATCTGCTACGCCACCCAGAACCGCCAGGTCGCGGTCAAGCAGCTGGCCCCGGAGACCGACCTGCTGATCGTGGTCGGCTCCAAGAACTCCTCCAACTCCGTGCGCCTGGTCGAGGTCGGCCTGGAGTACGGCGCCAAGGCCGCCCACCTGGTGGACTTCGCCGAGGAGATCCGCGAGGAGTGGCTGGAGGGCGTCACCACGGTCGGCCTGACCAGCGGCGCCTCGGTGCCGGAGATCCTGGTCGACGGCGTGCTGGAGTTCCTGGCCGCGCGCGGTTACGACACGGTCGAGACGGTCAAGACCGCCGAGGAGCACCTGGTCTTCTCGCTGCCCAAGGAGCTGCGCCGCGACCTGCGCGCCGAGGCGGCGGGCAAGCTCTGACCCCGCCCGGAAGGGCCGGCACCCCGCACGGGGTGCCGGCCCTTCCGTCGTGCGGCCCCGTGCCGCCCGGCTCGATGTGGTGCGGCTTCCTGCTGTGCAGGCCCCGGCGCACTCTCGTAGTTTTGTGCACAGGCTGTGGACAATCCACCGGCCGCGAACCGGCCCGGTCCGCGGCCGACGGCGGAGGGTGACGTGATGACGGCGGTATTCGGCGTGGACATCGGCGGCTCGGGGATCAAGGGCGCGCCCGTCGACCTCGCCCGGGGCACGCTCGCCGAGGAGCGCCACAAGGTGCTCACCCCGCAGCCGTCCGCCCCCGGTGCCGTGGTCGACGCCGTCTGCGAGGTGGTCCGCCACTTCGGCCACCAGGGCCCGGTCGGGCTGACCTTCCCCGGCGTGGTCGTCGACGGCCGCACCAGGACGGCGGCCAATGTCGACAAGGGCTGGATCGGCCTGGACGCGGCGGGCCTCTTCCGCGAGGCGCTGGGCATGCCCGCGACCGTCCTGAACGACGCGGACGCGGCCGGGCTGGCCGAACTGACCCACGGCGCCGGACGGGCCGAGCCGGGCGTCGTCCTGGTGCTCACCTTCGGCACCGGCATCGGCAGCGCCCTGTTCGTGGACGGCACGCTGGTGCCCAACACCGAGCTGGGCCACCTGGAGCTGCGCGGCAAGGACGCCGAGCGCCGGGCCTCCTCGGCGGCCAAGGAGCGGCACGGGCTGAACTGGGAGCAGTGGGCCGGGCGGGTCGACGAGTACCTGGACCTGGTGGAGGGACTGTTCTCGCCGCAGCTGATCGTGATCGGCGGCGGGGTGAGCCGCAAGCACGAGAGGTTCCTGCCGCTGCTGAAGGACCGCGAGGCACGGGTGGTGCCGGCGGAGCTGCGCAACGACGCGGGCATCGTCGGCGCCGCCATGGCGGCGGCCCGGGCGGAGGGCTGACGGGCGGGCCCCCGGCCCCGGCATCACGGCGACCGGTGGGGAGGGGCTCAGCGGGCGCGGTGGATCCGGCGCTGGGCGACGAACCGGGCGAGCACGATCAGCGTGGCCAGCCCGGTGCCGGAGAACAGCCAGCCGGCCCGCAGCGCCAGCCCGGTCGCCAGCGAGACCACCTGGGCGGTGACGCCGGGGGAGCTCACCGGTTCGAGCAGCAGCAGCGCGAGCGCGAAGGCGATCGGCCCGCTGATCGGCGCGGCCAGCAGATCGGCGTAGCGCACCCGGACGGCCAGCTGGAAGCAGACCACCAGGTAGCCGAGGCCGAACAGCCAGCCCAGGTCGTCGAAGAGCAGCCGGTCCAGGCCCGCCACCGCGAGCGCCGCCAGGACGGCGACCACCCCGGTGCCGATGGCCGTCAGCCGGGCCGGCCGGCCGGTGCGCCGCCGCCCGTACAGCTGGTCGTCGCCGCGCCCGCGCCCGCGCAACGGCAGGCGCAGGCGCAGCCGGGGGCCGGCCGGGCGGGCGGTGGCGGACGGTCCGGCCGCCGGGCGCGGCCGGGGGGCGGGGGCGGGCCCGGAGGGGGCCGCGGCGGCCTCGGGAGCCCGGCCTGGACCGGGGACGGCGGGGGCGTTCGTGCGGGTCGGGGGACGGCGTCTGGGCCCTGGCGGCTGGGTACGGATGCTCTGCTCCACCCGTCCAACGTACGGTCCGATCATCGCCACACTGTGTAATGGACCGTTCAGGTCCTGGCCCGTGTCTTCGTACGGAGCAGTGATGTGATCGTCACTCAGGTCGGCTGACCTGCCCCGTCGGCTCGGCGCACCACGGTCACCGGATCCGCGCACGGGTCTCCTCGCCGGGGACGGCATGACCGATCTCACCTTCGAACGGCCCGTCCGTGTCCGGTGGGGCGACGAGCTGTGAGGCGGGGCGGGGGCTGCCCGTAGACTTGGGGGTCGGCCCGTACGGTGCCGACCCAACTCCTCCAAGCCCACGGGACTGCGCTTCATGTCGCTCACGATCGGAATCGTCGGCCTGCCGAACGTCGGCAAGTCGACCCTGTTCAACGCCCTGACCAAGAACGACGTGCTGGCGGCCAACTACCCGTTCGCCACCATCGAGCCGAACGTCGGCGTGGTGGGCGTCCCGGACGAGCGGCTGGCCAAGCTCGCCGAGATCTTCGGCTCCCAGCGCATCCTCCCGGCCACCGTCGACTTCGTCGACATCGCCGGCATCGTGCGCGGCGCCAGCGAGGGCGAGGGCCTGGGCAACAAGTTCCTCGCCAACATCCGCGAGTCCGACGCGATCTGCCAGGTCGTGCGCGCCTTCACCGACCCGGACGTGGTGCACGTGGACGGCAAGGTGTCGCCCAAGGACGACATCGAGACCATCCACACCGAGCTGATCCTGGCCGACCTCCAGACCATCGAGAAGGTCCTGCCGCGGCTCCAGAAGGAGGCGCGCCTCAAGAAGGACACCGCCCCCGTGCTGGCCGCCGCCGAGGCCGCGCAGGCGATCCTGGAGACCGGCAAGACCCTCTTCGAGGCCGGCTTCGACACCGCCCCGATCCGTGAGCTCCACCTGCTGACCGCCAAGCCCTTCCTCTACGTCTTCAACGTGGACGAGGACGAGCTGGCCGACGAGGACTTCAAGGACGCCCAGCGCGAGCTGGTCGCCCCGGCCGAGGCGATCTTCCTGAACGCCAAGATCGAGTCCGAGCTGATCGAGCTGGACGACGCCGAGGCCCTGGAGCTCCTCCAGTCCATGGGCCAGGAGGAGCCCGGCCTCGCCACCCTCGCCCGGGTCGGCTTCGACACCCTCGGCCTGCAGACCTACCTGACGGCCGGCCCCAAGGAAGCCCGCGCCTGGACCATCAAGAAGGGCGCCACCGCCCCCGAGGCCGCCGGAGTCATCCACACCGACTTCCAGAAGGGCTTCATCAAGGCCGAGGTGATCTCCTTCGCCGACCTGGTCGAGACCGGCTCCATCGCCGAGGCCCGCTCCAAGGGCAAGGCCCGCATCGAGGGCAAGGAGTACGTCATGCAGGACGGCGACGTGGTGGAGTTCCGCTTCAACGTGTGATCATGTCGTTACTTGATGTCACTTGATTTGGCAAGTGTGCAGGTCGGAGAGGGTCGGACTCCAAGGAGTACGACCCACACCAAAATACCCGGGGGTAATTATTGTTAAACCCGGGAGTGCTGTCTATTATAAAAAAAAAAAACAACCCCCCCAAATTTTG
>NZ_JBSHAP010000071.1:0-6813 GCF_053611565.1 Kitasatospora sp. NPDC054795 | reverse complement strand
CGAGGTTGTGTTGTCCCCTTTAAATTTTTTTTATTTTGTTTAATTTTTGTTATTTTTTTGGGATTGTGTTTTGTTCGTTGTGGGGCGCACTCCATGGAGTCCGACCCTCTCCTCATTCCCGTGCTGACTTGATGCTGACCCGAGGGAGTCCGCATCGGCCGTCGATCCACCCGGGAGTCCCCGCTTGAGTGGTACGTTATTCGGTACCACTCGCCGAGGGGGGTACGCGCCGTGTCCATCACCGCGAGCGAGGCCCGCAGGGATCTCTTTCCGTTGATCAAGAAGGTCAACGAGGATCATGACGCTATCGAGATCGTGTCCAAGCACGGAAATGCCGTGCTCGTCTCCGCTGAGGACTACGCCTCCTTGCGCGAGGGCTCCTATCTCTTGCGTTCGCCGGCGAATGCGCGTCGCCTGCTGAAGGCGTACGACAATGCGCTGAGCGGCACAGGGCTCTCCGAGCGCACGCTCATCGACCCCGACTCGGCTGATGCCGGGCGGGGTGTCGAGTGAGGCTCCTCTTCGAGGAGCAGGGCTGGGAGGACTGCACGTCCTGGCTCAAGAACGATCGCAAGATGCTCGCGAGGATCAACAAGCTCATCGAGGATGTCCTGCGCGATCCGTTTGCCGGGATCGGCAAGCCCGAGCCGCTGAAGTACCACCTTCCGGGGGCCTGGTCGCGGCGGATCGATGACGAGCATCGCCTCGTCTATCTGGTCACCGACCGGGAAATCATCATCCTGGCAGCCCGCTATCACTACTGATCCCCGGTCCTGGCGTGCCGTCGCGGTGCTGATTCCGTGCTGACTTAGGCCCTCGGAGTCAACGATTCCGCAGGTCACGGCGTTGTGGTGGAAGTTTCGCTTCAACGTCTGATCGACCCGCTCCCTGAGCCGACCGGATCCGCCACCTGTGCGGGTCCAGTGGGGCCCGCCTCCCCTGAGGCGGGCCCCGTCCGTTTTCCCGTGCCGGCCCGGTGCTGTGCGGGCCCCGGCGGTCCGGGGGTCAGCCGATGGTGACGGTGAGCAGGCCGTCGGGGGTGGCGGTGACGGTGACGGTGGCGAGCGTGTCGGCGTGGGCGTCCGGGTGGTGGGGGAGGGCGCGCGGGCCGATGCCGATGACGCGGGTGCCGGCGGCCTTGGCGGCGGCGATGCCGGCGCCGGAGTCCTCGAAGGCGAGGCAGTCGGCGGGGGCGAAGCCGACGGCGGCGGCACCCTTGAGGAAGCCCTCGGGGTCGGGCTTGCTGGCGCCGACGGACTCGGCGGTGACCAGGACGGGCGGCAGCGGCAGGTCGGCGGCGGCCATCCGGACCCGGGCGAGCGGCTGGTCGGCGGAGGTGACCAGGGCGTGCGGGAGGCCGGCCAGCGAGGCGAGGAAGGCGGCGGCGCCGGGCACCGGGACGACGCCCTCGGTGTCGGCGCGCTCCTCGTCGAGCATCCGCTCGTTGTCGGCCAGGTTGAGTTCGACCGGGCGTTCGGGCAGCAGGGCGGCCATGGTCGCGTGGCCCTGGCGGCCGTGCGCGACGGCGAGCACCTCGGCGGGGGCCAGGTCGTGCCGCTCGGCCCAGCGGCTCCAGCAGCGCTCGACCACGGCGTCGGAGTTGACCAGGGTGCCGTCCATGTCCAGGAGGACGGCGCGGGCGGTCAGCCGGACGGGAGTAGCGGGCATGGGGCGGCTCCTCGGGGGGTGCGACGACAGCAGAGCCGGAGAATGCGAGCTCTTTGTTTCTCAATGATACAAAAGATCACCCGAGCAGGTGGGCGTTGACCGCGCGGGCCTCCGCGGCCAGCTCCGGCAGCTCCACCACCTCGATGCCGGCCGCCGTCAGCAGTGCGGTGCCCTGGCAGTCGTTGACGAACAGGTCCGGCTCGCGCCAGGCGACCACCACTCGCGGCACGCCCGCCGCGACGAGCAGCCGGGCGCACGGCATCGGCCGCGAGGCGCGCTGCCCGCAGGGCTCCAGCGAGCTGTAGACGGTCGCCCCGCGCAGCCGGGGGTCGCCCGCCGGAAGCTTGGCCAGCGCCGCCTCCTCCGCGTGGTCGTGCGGGTCGGCCTCCCGGCTGTAGCCCTCCGCCAGCACCGTGCCGTCGGCGCCGACGATCACCGCGCCGACCGAGAAGGCCGTCCCGGACGGCGGGCAGCGGCGGGAGAGCTCGACGGCCCGGCGCAGGTGGTCGAGGTCGGTGGACGCGGACGGGGTCACGGCGCGGGCTCCTTCGGGGCGTACCTGAGCAGGACGACGTCGCCCACGGTACGTGCCTCCAGCAGCCGCATCCGCCGGGCCGGCCCGCCCGGGAACGCGGAGGGGCGGACGAACCGGGGCGCCTCGGCCTGGCCGACCAGCAGCGGGGCGACGGCCAGCTGGAGTTCGTCCGCCAGCCCCTGGGCCAGGAACTGGGTGTGCACGCCCCCGCCGCCCTCGACCATCAGCCGGCGGACCCCGCGGGCGCCCAGGTCGTCCAGCACCGCGCCGAGGTCCACCGCGCCGCCCAGCGCGACCACCTCGGCCAGCCCGTCCAGTCGGGGGCGCAGCACCGCCGCCCCGGCGTCCGTGGTGTAGGCGAGGCGGGCGCCGCCGGTGTGCCAGAAGCGCAGTCCGGCGTCGAGCGCGCCGCTCGCGCTGAGCGTCACCTTCAGCGGGTACTCGGGCCGGCCGGCCGCCCGCCGGGCGGCCCGGCGGGCGGGGTCGTTGACCAGCAGTCGGGGGTTGTCGGCGCGCAGGGTGTTGCCGCCGACCAGGATCGCGTCGGCGGCGGCGCGCTCCTCGTCGACCCGGTCGAAGTCGGCGGCGTTGGAGAGCAACAGCCGGTCGGGGGAGGCGTCGTCGAGGTGGCCGTCGAGCGAGACGGCGGCGCTCAGCAGGACGTAGGGGCGCGGGCCGGGCATGGGCGGGACCGTTCTGTCGGGGGCGCCTCCACGGTACGGCGGCCGGGGGCGGCCCGAGCCCGCGGTGACCGGCATTCGAGACGGATCTTCTCGGCATACGGGACAGCGGGTAGCGTCGGGGGAGCCGCGGAGCCCCGCGGCCGACCGCATCCAGGGGGACCTCATGACCGGACCGCAGCCCGCCGCCGTCTACACCCACGGCCACCAGGAGGCCGTGCTGCGCTCGCACCGCTCCCGCACCGCCGCCGACTCGGCCGGCTACCTGCTGCCCGAACTGCGGCCCGGGCAGGCCCTGCTGGACGTCGGCTGCGGGCCCGGCACGATCACCGCGGACCTGGCCGAACTGGTCGGCCCGCAGGGGCGGGTGGTCGCGGTGGACGCCTCCGCCGAGGTGCTGGAGCAGGCCGCCGGGCACATCGCCGGCCGGGGCCTGTCCAACGTCGCCCTCGCCTGCGCCGACGTGCACCGACTGCCGTACCCGGACGGCGAGTTCGACGTGGTGCACGCCCACCAGGTGCTGCAGCACGTGGCCGACCCGGTGGCCGCGCTGCGCGAGCTGCGGCGGGTGGCGGCGCCGGGCGGCGTGGTCGCGGTCCGCGACGTCGACTACGCCTCGATGACCTGGTTCCCGGAGGTGCCCGCGCTGGACCGGTGGCTGGAGCTGTACCGGCGGACCGCCCGCGCCAACGGCGGCGAGCCGGACGCCGGCCGGCGGCTGCTGTCCTGGGCCCGCGCGGCCGGCTTCACCGAGGTCACCGCGAGCGCCGGCACCTGGACGTACGCGACGCCCGAGCAGCGCGCCTGGTGGGGCGGGCTGTGGGCGGACCGGGTGACGGGCACCGCGCTGGGCCGGACGGCGGTCGAGCGGGGCTTCGCGGACCAGGACGAGCTGGGCCGGATCGCGGACGGCTGGCGGGAGTGGAGCGCCGCGGGGGACGGCTGGTTCTCGATGCTCCACGGCGAGATCCTGGCCCGCGGCTGAGCCGACGCGGCTGAACCGACGCGGCTGAGCCGACGCGGGGCGGGCCGGGCGGTCCGGGCAGGGCGGGCAGGCGTTCGGAAAGATCGGGTAAAGTCGCGCGACCGTTCAGATCGGGCCCGTTCGGGTCCGAGCCATGGTGCCGAGTGCCGAGCCGATGCCCGTTCCGATGGGTTGGGGGAGTCCACGTGTCCAAGCCTGAGTCCGAGCCGCCCGTTCCGGGGCCGGAGTCGCCCGCGGCCACGGGGGCCGACGCGGACACGGACACCCGCCCGGGGACGGGCGCGGACGCCGGCGCGGGGACGGACGCCGGTACAGGGGCGGGGACAGGCACGGACCCGGACCCGGACCCGGCGCCAGCGCCGACGGCCGGTCAGGATCCCCGGGTGGACTTCCGCAAGGACACCGCGGGGTCCGCGGGGTCCGCGGGGCCCGCGAGCCCGGTCGCGCTCGAGCAGGCCCAGGCCCGGCCCGCCGCGGCCGAGCAGGACCCGGCCGGTTCGGAGCCCGCCCCGCCCGCCGTCGACCCCTGGGCCCCGCCCGCCGCCGTCGACCCCTGGGCCCCGCTCGCCGCCGTCGACCCGCCCGCGGGTCCGTCCGTCGCCCCGGCCCCGCAGCCCGTCCCGCCGTCGGCCGCCCCGCCCCAGCCGCCGTACCCGCTGCCCGCCGGTGGCTGGGCCTCCGTCACTCCCCCCGCCGGGTCGGGCTTCCCGCCCGGCCACCCGTACGCCCAGGCCCCCGGTCCGGGGCAGGCCGCCCCCGGGCCCGGGTTCCTCCCCGGCCCCGGTCCCGGGCCCGCCCCCACCAACGGCTTCGCGGTCGGCTCCCTGGTCACCGGCCTGCTCCTGGTGGCCCCGGTGGCCCTGGTGTTCGGCATCCTCGCGCTGGTGCAGATCAACCGCCGCAAGGAGCGCGGCTCCGGCATGGCGGTGACCGGCCTGGTGCTCGGCACGATCGGCACGGTCCTGCTGGCCCTCGCGCTCGGTGCGGCCGACTTCAGCTCGGCGCGGGCCGGCCGCTTCGGCCAGGCCCCGAAGGCGCCGGCCGGCTCGGTGCACTGGTCCGAGCTCAAGGCCGGCGACTGCTACGACTCCCCCCAGGGCGGTTCGACGACGCAGGGGAACGGCGACGAGACGGTGTACTGGGTGCACCGGGTGGCCTGCACCGAGCCGCACCACGGCGAGGTGGCGGGCACTGCCGAACTCCCGAGCGGCAACGGCCTCTACCCGGGCGAGAGCGCGGCCCGCGAGTCGGCCGGCCGGCTGTGCCGCGCGGTGCTGAACGGCTACGCGCTCGACCAGTGGACCGTCCCGGACGGCATGGACGACGTCTACCTCTACCCGACGGCGAGGAACTGGGCGTCCGGCTCACGGTACGTCACCTGTGCCTACGAGGACCGCGAGGACCGGCACCGGGGAACGGTCCGCACCGACCGGAGCCGCCTGACCGCGCCCCAGCTGGCCTACCTGGAGGCCGCCCGGAGCTTCAACGACGTCTACCTGGACCCGCCGGACGCGGACGTGGCCGAGGCCGAGGCAGACCACCGGGCGTGGGCCCGCCGGATGGCCGTGGCCTCGCGGACCCAGGCGGCGGTGCTGGGCGGGCCGTCGGTGTCGTGGCCGGCCGACGTCCAGCCGAAGATCGCCAAGCTGGTCGAGGCCAAGTCGCAGGCGGCCGCCGCCTGGGACGCCGCGGCCTCCGGCGGCGACCTGGCGGGCGACCTCCGCCGGGCCAGGGCGACGGAGGCCAGGACGGCGCCGACGATCCTGGACATCCGCCGCGGGCTGGGCCTGTCCACCGGTGAGCAGGCGCCCGACCTGCGGGTCTGAGGCGCCCGCGCCCCTGGTTACCGGCCGTTGACCGGGCCCGTACCTGCCGGTAACCCACCGGCCGTACCGTCGTGGGCGCGTCCCCGGCCCGACCCCCACGCGAGCCGGGGACCGGCCCGCCCCACGTGAGTGGAAACGGGTCCGGCCCGGAGCGGGGGGCGCCCGGCGGGAGGCCCCGGGTACCCTCCCGCCATGGGCACCTACCGGGTCATGCGGCAGGACGACAACGGCAACCGCTTCCTGGTCGCCAAGGACCTCGACCGGGCCGAGGCCCGGCGGCTGGCCGCCGGGTTCGAGGCCCGCGGCCACAAGCAGATGTACTGGGTCGAGGCGGACGGGGACGCCCGGCCGGAAGTGGCGGACGGGACGGTTCGCAACGCCTGAACCCGTAGGGTCGGCCCCATGGACGCCACGACGGACACCCCCGAGACCCCCGACCCCCGCGCGACCCCGGCCGCTCCCCGGATCGTGGTCGGCGGCGCGCTGGTCCGCGGCGGCCGGGTGCTCGCCGCCCGGCGCAGCGCGCCCGAGGCGGTGGCCGGCCGGTGGGAGTTCCCCGGCGGGAAGGCCGAGCCCGGGGAGACGGAGGCGCAGGCGCTGGAGCGCGAGCTGCTGGAGGAGCTCGGTGTCCAGGCGCGCGCGCTGACCCGGCTGCCGGGCGCGTGGGCCGTGCGCCCCGGCCTGGAGCTGCGCTTCTGGGCCGCCGCATTGCTGGCGGGCGAGCCGCGCGCGCTGGAGGACCACGACGCGCTGCGCTGGCTGGGCCCGGACGAGCTGGACGCCGTGGACTGGATCGACCACGACCGTGACGTGCTGCCGCACGTCGTCCGGCTGCTCACGGAGGGCGGGACGGCGGGGTCGGGCGGCGTCCCGACCGGGGGCGACGCGCCGTCCGCCGGGTAGGTCAATCGGACAAGACGACCCAGGGGCCGGGATAGCCTGGAGGCTGCTGGGTATGTCACTTTTCGGCACTATTCGTCACCATCGGTGAGCCGTCCCCAGCCGGCGACGCCGATCCCGACCAGAGCCGGAGGCCCCGTCGGTGTCGACTACCGGGAACGGCGCCGGGGGAGAGCGGCGGGCAGGCTCCGCGGGAAGCGCCGCCGCCCGCGCCCGACT
>NZ_JBSHAP010000070.1:0-49133 GCF_053611565.1 Kitasatospora sp. NPDC054795 | reverse complement strand
GAGCCGGCACCCGGGCGGTCCGGTTTTCGGTTCCGCAGGTACTGCCGGCACTGCCGGTGCCGTGACCGGGCGCCGGGGCGCCGGACGAGGTCCTGGTGGTCGGCGCCCTCGGTCCGGGCCGGTGTTGCCGGATCGCGATCCGCGGGCCCCGGCGCGGCGCGGCGAGCAGATCCGTGCCGCAGCGACCCGTCACCGGCCTCGCGCGGAAGCAGGTCGTGCGGGCGTTCCTGCCCGCCCTACCGGGACGGCGCGGCCCCGACCAGGGCCCGGCACTTCCGGCACGAGGCCGGGCCCCCGGGCTCGAAGCGGCACAGGAAGACCTTGAAGCAGCGGAGCCCGCACAGGGTGCGGGGCCTGCCGCGGCTCAGGTCCCCGGCGTGCAGGACACCGGGCACCCCCTGGATCCCGACGGCGGGGAACTCGGCCGGCTCGCGCGCGGTGGCGAAGGATCGGGTCCCGTCCGGGGCTCCGGTGTCCGGGCTGTCGGTCATGCCGGGCAGCATGCCACGGTCGGGGACCGCCGTCGGCGCCGGGCTCCCACCGCGGGTCGGCGGGCCTTGCGGGCCGGTGAGCGGCGGCCTGCCGTGCGCGGCCGGGCGGCCCGGAGCCGCCGGGGCTGATGCCGGGTCAGCGCTCCCGGGGAGGCCCCCGGCCCGGGCCTCGCCGTCCGGTCGGGGGCGGCAGCCGGGCTGTTCCTGCGGTGGGCCGACGGACCGCCGGCCGACACGGGGACGGCCGGCGGGACACACCCCGGCACCGGCGGACAGGAGAAAAGGTGGAGACAGGAATCGAACCCGTCTGAACGGTCCTGCAAACCGTCGCCTCGCCACTCGGCCACTCCACCTCGACAACGGTGGAAACATTACACACGTATGAACCGGAACTCTCCGGAAGTGCTGGATTTTCACTCCGGAAGGCTCTTAATGCTTCTAGTGTTATTTCTCTCGACATGGCGCCGAAAGGGCCCGGAGGCCGACCCGGGGAAAGTCATGTTGCGCTAGCCTGTGCCGATATCTCCAACCCGATGGGATTTCATTGATGGCCGTCGAGGAATCACGGTTCACCCGTATCACGGAGCTGCGTGGCGAATCCGCCACGAACCGGTGCCAGTACAAGAGTCTGCCCCTGCGCGACCTTCCGCCGCTCGGTGTCGTGCGTCGCGCGCGGATCGTCCGCGAAGGCCTGCGTGAGCGCCGCGCCGACATTCCGGCGCCCGGCCGGCCCTCCCGCTTCGCCGAGGGGGACTGGGTCCGGGTGAAGGACGAGGCCGTGGTGCGCGCCACCCTGGACGCCAAGGACCGCCACCGCGGCCTGTGGTTCACCCGGAGCCAATGGTCGTTCTGCGGCGGCGTCTACCAGGTCGAACGCGTCGTGCGCCGCATGATCGACGACCACTACCGCGTGCGGCGCCTGTCGGGCACCGTCGCCCTGGCCGGCGCCACCTGCCACGGCGCCGACGGGACCCAGGGCTGCGGCATGGAGTGCGCGCTGCTGTTCCGCGACGAATGGCTGGAGCCCGCCCCCGCGCCGGTCCCCGCCGCCCGGCCGGTCGCCCTGTGGGCGACGGTGCGCAGCCTCGCGGAGATCCACGCGACCCTCGGCTCCGACGGGCGCCTGCACGGCGTCCCCTTCCAGCCGGGGATGGAGCTCCACGCCGGCACCCGGCACGGCGCCACCGAGCTGCGTCACCGGTCCCTGGCCTGGTGGCAGCACCCCACCGGGGGGCGCTGGTTCATCCTCCAGGGCCTGCGCTGCGGCGGCGAGCCGGCCCCCACCGGCTGCGACCGCCGCTGCGCCCTGCTGTGGCACGAGTCCTGGCTGCGCCTGGAACCCGCCGCGGAACCCTCCGCCGCCGGCCGCTGAGCGGCCGTCAGCGCCGCAAGCGGTCGCGCACCAGCTTCGCGGTCAGGTGCAGCGGTCCGTCCCGGTCTCCGACGTAACATCGGGGAAGCGCGTACACCCCGCTGTGGGGCCCGGGGCTGACCGCGCACCCGTACGCGTAGCCGGCCTGCTCCACCGCCTCCACGGCGGCGTCGTCGAGCGAGCCGTACGGGTAGCAGAACCCGTCGACCTCCCGGCCCGTGAGGTCCTCCAGCACGTGGCGGCTGTCGGTGACCTGGGCCGCGAGGTCCCGCCCGCCCAGGCCCGCCAGCCGCCGGTGGGTCAGCCCGTGCGAGCCGATCTCCACCCCGGCGGCAGCGGCTTCACGGACCTCGTCCGCCGTCATCAGCGGCTTGCGCGGGCCCTGTCGGTCCCAGTCGTTGCATCCGCCGAGCCGGCCGGCCACCACGTAGACCGTCGCGGTGAAGCCGTACTCCGCCAGTGCGGGCATGGCCTCCTCCAGGAAGTCGCGGTACCCGTCGTCGAAGCTGAGCCCGACCAGGCCCGCCGCGGTGCCGTCCCGGTGGGAACGCATCAGCTCGCCCACCGACACCCCGCGCAGCCCGCGGGCGGACAGCCAGCGCAGCTGGCGGCGGAACCGCGCGGGATCGACGGTGATCAGATAAGGGTCCTCGACCGTCGACGTCACCGAGTGATACATGAGTGTCCACGGGAGGCTTCCGGCGCCTGCGCCGGTCTCCCTTTCCGGACTATTGCGTGGTCGAATGATTCGCATGTTCCGCTCCAGCTGTCCGGTGGCACCGCCTGTGCAGGTGGACCCGAGGAAATTGCATTCTGGCAGCGTCGGACCCGGCTTCCATTCGCGCCAGGCGACTCCGCTTCATTTCACCCGGATGCCGGAGCGGGAGCGGCCCGCCGGGGGACCGGCCGAACAGCCCTGATGACGATGACGTTGTCGACAATGACGGCGACGGCGATGGCAATGGCGACTGCGATGGCCGGGGCGGGACCGGGGCGCCGTCACAGGTGCTGGAGCAGGCCCTGGAGGGGGGCGGGGACCCGCTGCGGGTCGAGGGCCTCGGTCAGGACGCGGCCGTAGCGGATCTTGCGGCCCTTCTTCGTGCCGAGGAAGCGGCGCATGCGCTGGTGCGGCGGCCGGTCCTGCTGGGCGGGCTGGCGCACGAAGGTCCGCCAGGCCGGGAGGTCGCCCTCGGCCCGGAGGATCTCCTCGACCCGGGGCACGCCCAGCGCGCGGACGAGCTCGTCCTCCAGGTCCGCCGCGCACACGAAGATCCCGTCGCACGGACCGCCGGCGCGTTCGAGACCGCGCTCGTAGAAGCCCTGCTCGCCCTCGTCGCACAGCCCGGCGAGGCGCAGGCCCAGTCCAGCCGGACCGAGCAGGCCGGCGAATCGGCCGACGCTCATCGCCCCGCCCATCGGGACGACGCACACCCCCTCGGCGGCCAGGTCCCGGCCGTGGCGGGCGGCCAGCGCCTCGACGGCCGCGAGGTCGCTCGGGCCTTCCAGCAGTACCGCCGTCCGTACCCGAAGCCGGTCTGCCAGCTCGCCCGCCGGCCCGCCGTCCGCACCCGCGGCCCAGCCGATGACCGCCTCCCGGAACACCCGCATGTCCTTCATGGGGCGATTCTGCCCCCGCCCGGGCCGGCCGGGCGCGGGGTTTTCGCCGCCCGGCCCGGCCGCGGCGACGGATGCCGCCGTGCCGGCCGGGCCGGTCCGGGACTACTTGGGGGCGGCCGTCATGGAGGCGACGGCATCCGCCACGCTGGAGCGGTAGTTGCCCATCTTGGGGTTCAGCACCCGCACGCCGCTGTCGAGCGGGAAGTTCTGGGTGTTCGCGAGGGGCATGTTGGTGCCCTCGTCGTCGGCCAGCACGTTGATCTCGTTGATGCCGGGGGTGGTGCCGGTGGTGGCGCCGCTCGGGTCGAGGTCGATCACCGCGTAGGCGTTCTGCCCCGCCGGGACCGTGAAGCGCTCGGTGCCGCTGGCGAGTATCGGCTTGACGTTCTTGCTCTGGTCGGGCGAGACGGAGTCGCCGAGGTCGACCCCCGGGGAGGAGCTCAGGCTGCAGGCGCTCGCACCGGTGTTGCGCACCTCGATCACCCGCTGGCCGGCCGCCCCGGCTCGGGCCGTCACCTTGATCGAGAGGTTCTTGATGTCGCACGGGTGGGCGGCGGCGCCGGCGCTGCCCCCGTCGGACTTGGTGCCGCCCGGGGTGCTCGCGCCGGACGGCTTCTGCGGGGCGGGCTTCGTCGCCGCTCCCGTGGCCGGTGCGCCCGTGGGGGCGCCGGAGGCCGGGCCGCCCGCCGTCGGGGGCGTGACGGCCACCGTGGCGGCCGCGGAGGCCCCCGGGCCGCCGGCCGTGTCGGTGTTGTCGGGCCCGCAGGCGGTCAGCGCGAGGCCGGCTCCGACGACGAGGGCGGCGGAGGCGAGCAGCTGGTGACGGTGGCGGACGGACATGGTGGCTCCCCGATGACGGTGCGTGCTGATGTGCGTGGACACCTCACAGGACGGTCGGTCGACGGCTTTTGGTGGCATGCACAGCGTCACAATCGTCAGGACAGGATGAAGATCAGATCGTGACATTCGGTCAGATGCGCTGCGGGCAGCGGGCGATGGACCGCTCCGGCCCCGATGGGGCCGTTCCGTGTGTCGGTAGCATGACGGTCCGACACATCCCTCCCCCGAGGAGTCCCCTTGACGAACACGTTCATGCGGCGAACAGCGTTACCCGCCGCCCTCACCGTCCTGACCGCGGCGGCGTCGGCGCTCGGCGCGGGCACCGCCCACGCGGACTCGCTGAACGACCCGTGCGACCCGCGCGTGCCGCAGACCCAGCTGTTCGAGGTCGCGACCGCCACCGTCGACCCGGTACTGACGCACTGGAAGGGCATCACCATCGCCCCGGGCACCACCGGCTCCATCGAGACCACCGTCTCCGAGGTGCAGGCCGTCAGCACCACGTTCAACGCCTCGACCGAGATCAGCGCCTCGGCGGGCGCGCTCTTCGCGAAGGTCTCCGTCAAGGTCGGCTTCTCCGTGCAGACCGGCAAGTCCACCACCAGCAGCTGGTCCCAGAAGATCACCCTGAACTTCTCCCGCCCCGGCGACTACGCGGTCTTCAAGGGCACCCACCGCGTCCAGGGCACGGCCGACGCCTTCACCTGCGTCGTCGACGGGCCCATCGGGAGCGACCCGAGCAAGGGGCGCTGGGCCTACGTCTTCGGGTACCACCCCGTCTACAGCACCTTCGACGCCGAGATCGAGGGCACGGTCTCCTGCGACACCCCGGTCTCGCCCGGCACCGTGCAGGAACTCGCCCGCAACAAGCTGGTCTGCCACTGAGCGCCGCCCTGCCCTCCGGTCCCGGGCGCGGGGGCCGCGGGCCGGGGACGGGGCCGGGGCTCGCCGAGAAGCTGTGCGACCGGCCGCCCGAGGAGTACGCCGTCGCGTCCACCGCGACGATCCCGGCCCCCGCCGGGTCCGCGAACCGGCCCTGGCCCGGCCCGGGTGGTTGCGGGAGCCGCAGCGGGCGCGCCGGGCCCACTGGTGCGGGAACGTGGAACCGGACGAGAACTACCTGCCGCCCGGGCACCGGACGGAGCCCGGGTGGCTCCACCAGGAGCCGCGGGACGAGGTGCCGCGCGGGAGTGACCGGCCACGGCGCCGGCCCATCCGTCGTCGCGCCGGCTCCGAACACCGTGCGCGACGCTGGTTGCGTCATTCCGCCCGGCCCGGCGGAGGCCCGGCCCGGCGGAAACCCCGCGGGTGCCGCTTCCGGAGGAGGAGTCGACATGGAACCGCTGCGGCCCGCCCCGCTGCGCTGCCTGGTGACCGGGGCGACCGGCTACATCGGCGGCCGGCTCGTGCCCGAACTGCTCGCCCGCGGGCACACCGTGCGCTGTCTGGTGCGCGATCCCCGGCGGCTGCGCGACCAGCCCTGGCGGGCCCGGGTGGAGACCGCCACCGGTGACGTCACCCGCCCCGCCACCCTCGCCGGGGCCTTCGACGGCGTCGACGTCGCCTACTACCTCGTCCACTCGCTCGGCACCGGACCCTCCTTCGAGGCGACCGACCGGGAGGCCGCCCGCGCCTTCGCGGCGGCCGCGGCGGCCGCCGGCGTCACCCGGATCGTCTACCTCGGCGGCCTCGTCCCCGCCGGGGTGCCCGAGGCGGACCTCTCCCCCCACCTGCGCTCGCGCGCCGAGGTCGGCCGCGTCCTGCGCGCCGGCGGTGTTCCCACGGCCGAACTGCGCGCCGCCGTGATCATCGGCTCCGGCAGCGCCTCCTTCGAGATGCTGCGCCACCTCACCGAACGCCTGCCCGCGATGGTCACCCCGCGCTGGGTCTCCACCCGGATCCAGCCGATCGCCGTCCGGGACGTCCTGCGCTACCTCGTCGGCGCCGCCCACCTGCCGCCCGGGCTGAACCGCACCTTCGACCTCGGCGGCCCCGACGTCCTCACCTACGAGCAGATGATGCGGCGCTACGCCCGCATCGCCGGGCTGCGCCGGCGTCTCATCGTCCCCGTGCCGGTCCTCACCCCCCGCCTCTCCAGCCACTGGGTCGGCCTGGTGACCCCCGTGCCGAACTCCATCGCCCGCCCCCTCGTCGAGTCCCTGCGCCACGAGGTCGTCTGCGGCGAGCACGACATCGCCCGCTGGGTGCCCGACCCGCCGGAGGGCCTGACCGGCTTCGACCGGGCCGTCACGCTCGCCCTGCGCCGGATCAAGGACGCCGACGTCGCCACCCGCTGGTCCTCCGCCTCCCTGCCCGGCGCCCCGAGCGACCCGTTGCCCACCGATCCCGACTGGGCCGGCGGCAGCCTCTACCAGGACGTCCGGGAACGCGCCGTGACCGCGCCGCCCGCCGCCGTCTGGCGGGTGATCGAGAGCATCGGCGGCGACAACGGCTGGTACTCCTTCCCGCTCGCCTGGGCCCTGCGCGGCCGGCTGGACCGCCTGGTCGGCGGCGTCGGACTGCGCCGGGGCCGCCGCGACCCGGCCCGGCTGCGGGTCGGCGACTCCCTGGACTTCTGGCGCGTCGAGGAGATCGAACCCGGCCGGCTGCTGCGCCTGCGGGCCGAGATGCGCCTGCCCGGGCTGGCCTGGCTCGAACTCTCCGTCGCACCGGACGGGGACCGCGGCACCCGGTACCGGCAGCGGGCCCTGTTCCACCCGCACGGCCTGGCCGGACACGCGTACTGGTGGGCCGTCGCGCCGTTCCACACCGTGGTGTTCGGGGGCATGGCCCGCAACATCACCGAACGCGCCCGCCGGCAGCCCTGATCCGGCCGGGCCCCCGGCCCCCGATGTGGCGCGGGCGTCCGCCGCGAAGAAAATGATCCAGGTCCGTCCACCGTGTCGATCCGCGACCGCGCCGTTCGACCTGGGACCGGAAGGGTCGAGAGGCGACCCCCGAACGAGGAGGCCGGAGATGGCGAAGTACATGCTGATCATGCGGGGCACCGACGAGTCCGTCGCGAAGATGATGGAGACGCCGTTCGAGGAGATGCTCGAAACGGTGGGCCGTTTCAACGAGGAGCTGATCCGGGCGGGCGTGCTCGTCGCCGCCGAGGGGCTGGACGACCCCTCGCAGGGCGTGGTGGTGGACTTCAGCGGGGAGACCCCGGTGGTCACCGACGGACCGTACGGCGAGACGAAGGAGCTGTTCGGCGGCTTCTACGTGATCGACGTCGCCTCGAAGGAGGAGGCCGTCGAGTGGGCCAAGCGCCTCCCGGCGCTGCCCGGCTCGAAGTGCGAGGTCCGCCGCGTGCCGGGCATCGAGGAGTTCCCGCAGGACAACGAGTGGATCGTCAAGGAGCGGGCGTGGCGCGAGCGGACCGGCCAGCTGTGACAGCCGGGGCCACCGACGGCCCGCCGGTCGCCGAGTCGGCGCGGCGGGCCGTCGAGGCCGTCTGGCGGATCGAGTCGGCACGGATCGTCGGGGCGCTGGCCCGGTACACCGGGGACTTCGCGCTGGCCGAGGACGTCGCGCAGGAGGCGCTGGCGGAGGCACTCGTCACCTGGACGCGCGACGGTGCGCCGGCCAACCCGGTGGGCTGGCTGCTGGCGACCGCGCGGCGGCGGGCCATCGACGCCTTCCGCCGCAGGTCGGCCCTCGACGAGCGGTACGCCGAGCTCGCCGGCCGGCTCGCCGACGGCCGGTCCGGCTCGGGCGCGGCCGGCCCGCCCGGGCCGTCCGGCGATCTGCCGTGGGACCCGGACCGGGTCGACGACGACGTCCTGTCCCTCATGTTCGTCGCGTGCCACCCGGTGCTGTCGCCCGAGGCCCGGGTGGCACTCACGCTGCGGGTGGTGGGCGGCCTGTCCAGCGAGGAGATCGCCCGCGCCTTCCTCGTGCCGGTACCGACCGTGCAGGCCCGCATCACCCGGGCCAAGAAGACGATCGCCGCCGCCCGCGTGCCGTTCGAGCTGCCGCAGCCCGAGGAACGGCCGGGGCGGCTCGGCGCCGTCCTGAGCGTCCTGTACGTGGTCTTCACGGAGGGCTCGACGGCGACGGCCGGCGACCACCTGCTGCGCCCCGACCTCGCCTACGAGGCCGTACGGCTGGCCCGGGTCCTGGCCGCCCTGCTGCCCGGGGAGCCCGAGGTGCACGGCCAGCTCGCGCTGTTCGAGCTCACCGCCGCGCGCTTCCCGGCCCGCACCGGGCCCGACGGCGAGGCGGTGCTCCTGGAGAACCAGGACCGGCGCCGGTGGGACCGCTCCGCGATCCGGCGCGGTCTGGCCGCGCTCGGCCGTGCCGCCGCCCTCGGGCGGGGACTCGGACCATACGGTCTGCAGGCCTCGATCGCCGCCTGCCACGCGACGGCGCCCTCGGTGCCGGAGACCGACTGGGACCGCATCGTGCTCCTGTACGAGGCGCTCGGCCGGGTGGCCCCCTCCCCCGTCGTCGACCTCAACCGCGCGGTGGCCGTCGCGATGGCGGGCGGACCGCGGGAGGCGCTGTCCATCGTCGACGACCTGGCCGCCTCCGGCCGCCTGTCCGGGTCGCACCTGCTCCCCGGCGTGCGCGGCGAACTGCTGCTCCGCCTCGACCGCACCGCCGAGGCCCGTGCCGAGCTGGAACTCGCCGCCCGCCTGTGCCGCAACTCCCGCGAGCGGTCGGTGCTGCTGCGCAAGGCGGCCGCGCTGGGGTGACGTCCGCCGGCCCGGCCGCTCTCCCCCGCCCCTGCCCCCGCCAGCGGCCGCGGCCGCGGCCGGCGGAATTTCCGCTTCCCCTTGCTCTCCTGGCTCTGGTATGACAGCACCTGGCCCGATCGGGGCCACCTGAACAGGGGGATTTTTTCGTGCTGAGGACCACCCGCCGACGCCGGGTACGCGTCGCTTCGCTGCTGGCCGCCTCGGTGGCGCTCGCCACCGTGATGACGGCCGCGCCGGCCGGGGCCGCGCCCCGCTCGACCGGGAGCGACGCCGCCCCGACGGCCGGGCTGAACCTGATGCTGCGCGCCGATCCGTGGAAGGTCGTCCAGACCCGCCGGGCGCCGGACGGCACCTGGGACGCCGCCAGGGAGATCCCGCAGTTCGGCGGCTTCCGGTACTGGACGACCGTCGTCGACTCCGGGCGGCTGCGGCTGTTCGGGCTCCGGAGTTCCGGCCCGATGAGCGTGCAGTTCGTCCAGTCGACGCAGCAGCCCGACGGCAGCTGGTCCGCGCCGGCCCCGATGCGGGGCCTGGCGGAACTGCCCGTCTCCAGCGAGTACTTCCAGCTGGGCACGGCCGGCGCGGCCATGGTGGACGGCCGGGTCCAGCTGGCGGCGGTCGACCCCGCGGGCCGGCTCGTCCACACCGTCGAGAACCCGGACGGGAGCTGGCAGCCCTGGGGGGCGATCAGCGCCCCTCCGGGACTCGGCTCGGACAGGTTCTTCAGCCTGGCGACGGCCGAGGTGAACGGCGAACTGCACATCGTGGCCACCATGTGGAACGACGGCAGCGTGCTCCACACCATCCGGCACGCGGACGGCACCTGGGCCGGCTGGGGCAACATCATGGGCGCGGCCGGGACCCCCTCCCCCTGGGGCTGGCCGCACGACGTGGTCGCGGTGGGCATCAACGGCGCGCTGCAGGTCGCCGTGGTGAACAACAGCCAGATCGCCGTCTACCACACGATCCGCAACTCCGACGGGAACTGGGCCGGTTGGGGGCCCATCGGCCAGCAGATCCTCACCCAGCCCTTCTACGTGTGCGGCGCCGACGGCGCCAATGTGAACAACGAGCTGCAGCTGCTCTTCGAGACCTGCGCCAACAGCGGCTCGCTCTACCACACCATCCGTCACGCGAACGGCAGTTGGGACCGGGCCGGCTACGTCCAGAGCGCCGTCGACCTCTCCCCCTGGCGGCCCGTCGCGGACGGGTCGGCCGTCGGCGGCTGACCGTCCCGGGCCGCCTCCGCGGCCGTCTCCGCGGCCGTCTCCCGCCCCGGCGCGGGAGACGGCCCCTCGCGGGGACCGGCCGGGGTGCGTCGGGGCGCCGCGCGGGATCCGGGCTACTCGTAGCGCAGGGCGTCGGGCCGCATCAGCCGCAGGAGTTGCGGCAGTCCGAGGGCGGTGGTGAGGAGGACCGCGCCGGCCGCGATTCCCGACATGGCCAGCATCGAGCCCCAGTCCACGTTCCACGGGACGCCCGCCGCGTACTGCAGCACCGTCCCCATCAGCAGGCCGCCGACGGCCGCCAACCCCAGGCCCAGGGCCATCGGGAGCAGCGTCTGCCACAGCACCGACAGGCCCAGGACGCGGCGGCGGGTGCCGACGGCGTTCAGCACGCCGAGCACGCGGCGCTGTTCCCGGAAGCGCTCCAGCTGGCCGACCAGCAGGCTGAGGGAGACCAGCAGGAGGGTGATCGCCGATCCCGCCGTCAGCAGGCGCTTGACCGCGAGGTAGGTGGGGTCGAGCGTGTTGTCGAGCGGGAACCCGGTGCGGGCCTGCGGGTCGATCGCCATCACGGCGGTGGTCAGCTGCTCCTTGGGGTCCGTCAGGCCGTCGGCGAGCGACACCAGGACGGTCGCCGGCTGTCCGCGCAGCGCCTCGGCCGGCACGGCGGCGGGGGTGAGCAGCAGCAGGCCGGATCCGAGCCGCCCGTTGGGGTCCGCGCCCTCGACGGCGGTGACGGTGGCCGTCACGGCGGGCAGCGGGAAGGGGGCCGGCTCGCCGGTGCCCCGGAAGTAGGCGGCGTGGACGGTCGTCCCGGGCCGGACCGGTTCGGCGTCCGGCCGCCCGGCCGGGCCCTGGACCGCGAAGGCATCGCCGTCCTTGCAGTCGGGCAGGGTCGCGAAGCCGCGCAGCACGGTGCAGGAGGCGATCCGGACCGAGGGCAGCTGCCAGGACCTGGCCGTCCCGCTCTCCAGGGAGAACTCGGTGTACGCCGCGGTGGCCTTGACCCCGGCGCTGTGCGCCAGGCGTTCGGCGATGCCGTCGGCGGTGGGCGCGCCGCCGGGGAAGGACACCGACTGCTGGTACGGCCCGGCGGCGGGCACGCCCCGGGTGATGCTCTCGTACTGTGTGCTGATACCGAGGAAGAGCGTCTGCAGGGCGATCGCCCCGGCGATCGCCACCACGACGCCGCTGACCGCCGCGGCGGCCGGTCCCGAGCCCAACTGCAGGCGGCGGGTGGCCAGTTGCCAGGAAAGCCCGCCGCCGCCGGCCCGTCGGGTGACGGCCTCCACCAGCCACGGCAGGAGGGTGCAGAGGCCGGTCAGCATCAGCATCACGCCGACTGCCACGAGGAGTGATCCGTGTGTGCCGTTCCCCGGGTCGAAGAGCGCGAGGGCGAACACCGTCAGGGCCAGGCCGGCCGGCGGCAGCATCAGGCGCCATCCGATCCGGCGCCGGCCGGGGCCGGAGCGGCGGACCACGCCGAGCGGGTCGACGGTCGCCCGGCGCATCGCGAGCAGGGTGACGCCGATGCCCATGAGCGGCACGACCACGGCGATCGCGGCGGCGACGGCGGGCTGCGGTGCGACGTCCTCGGGGTAGAAGCTGAATCCGGCGAGCCGGATCCGTCCGATCGCCTGCCGGCCGATCAGGAAGA
Organism: Kitasatospora sp. NPDC054795; assembly: GCF_053611565.1. Classification (NCBI taxonomy): domain Bacteria; kingdom Bacillati; phylum Actinomycetota; class Actinomycetes; order Kitasatosporales; family Streptomycetaceae; genus Kitasatospora; species Kitasatospora sp. NPDC054795. The sequence goes on along the minus strand of NZ_JBSHAP010000070.1, from coordinate 37,227 downwards.
GCGCCGCCCCGGCGGCCAGGCCCAGCACCGCGCCCACCAGGGACTCCCCGGCGGCGATCCGGGCGGTCATCCGGCGGTCCGCGCCGCCGAGCCGCAGGGCGGCGAGGCGGCGGTCGCGCCGTTCGCCGCCGAAGCGCGCGGCGGCGGCGAGGAAGACCCCGACCGGGGCCAGCATCACCGTCAGGCCCACGGCGTTGAGCAGGATCAGCTTCGGGTCCATGGATTTGGGCGGTGAGAAGTGGCCGAACTCGGTGATCCGGACGGCGCCGGTGTCCACCGAGAGGCGGTCGCCGCCGAGCACGAAGTCGGCCTGGCCGGGTCCGAGCAGCCCGGCCGGGCCGATGGTGCCGACCACGGGGTGGGGCAGGCGCTCGCGCAGCAGCTGGTTGGCGGGGTCCTTCAGCAGGTCGGCCAGGGCCGGGGAGACGGCCATCTCGCCGGGCTTCGGGTAGGCGGCCACCCCGGGCGGCAGCGCCGCGTTCGGGCCCTCGGGCTGGACGATCCGGCCGCGGACGGGCGTGCCGTGGAAGGTGGTGTCGGCGACGGCCACGAGGACCGTCCGGTCGCCGGGGGTGGGCAGGTCCTCGTCCCGGAAGGTGTCGTTCTGCGTGTACAGGCGCTGGTCGCGGTGGTGCACGATGCCGGGGAAGGAGGCGGTGAAGAGCAGCAGGGCCACTCCCAGGCCGACGCCGCAGGCGGTGAGCAGCAGTCGGCCCCAGCCGTCCTGTCCGCTGGTGACGGCCAGTCGGGCGCCGAGGGCGAGCTGGTCCAGGGCCGGTCGGCGGACCTTCGGGTCGGCGGCGCTCACCGGGCGCCCGCCAGGTCTCGGGTGCGGCCGTCGCGGACGACGACCTCGCGGTCCGCGTAGGCGGCGACCCGCGTCTCGTGGGTGACCAGGACGACGGCCGCGCCGGTCTCCCGCGCGGCGAGGGTCAGCAGCTTCATGACGCGTTCGCCGTTGAGGGTGTCGAGGGCGCCGGTCGGCTCGTCGGCGAACACCGCCTTGGGGCCGGTGATCAGGGCGCGGGCGGCCCCCACCCGCTGGCCCTGGCCGCCGGACACCTCGCCGGGGCGCTTGGCGGCGACGTCGGCGACCTCCAGTCGTTCCAGCCACTCGGCGGCGCGGGCCTCGGCGGCCTTGCGGCGCATGCCGTTCAGGCGCAGCGGCAGCGCGACGTTCTCCAGGCAGGAGAGTTCCGGGACGAGTTGGCCGAACTGGAACAGGAAGCCGAACTCGGTGCGCCGCAGGGCGCTGAGCTCGGCGTCGGTGCAGGTGGTGAGGTCGCGGCCCCGGTAGCCGATGGTGCCGTGGTCGGGGCGGGTGATGCCGGCGAGGCAGTGCAGCAGGGTGGACTTCCCCGAGCCGGAGGGGCCCATGACGGCGACGAGTTCGCCGGCGGCGACGGTGAGCGAGGCGCCGGCGAGGGCCGGGGTGAGGCCGAAGGACTTGTGCAGGTCCTGGGCGGTGAGCAGGGGTCCGGCGCTGGTCAACGTGGGGTCTCCGTGAGGCGGGCGGTGAGGTCGTCGAGGCGGGCGGCGGTCAGTTCCAGCCAGCGCAGGTCGGCCTCCAGGTGGAACAGCGCGTGGTCGCAGATCAGTTCGTCGGCGAGGTCGCCGGCGAGCTTGCGGCGGGTCAGTTCGCGCATGGTCCGCAGGTGTTCGGCCCGCTGGGTGTCCAGGACGTCGGCGGCGGAGCGTCCGGTCAGGATGGCGAGCACGACCTTGTGGTAGAGGGTGCTCTGCAGGTACGGCTGCGGGTCCTCCGGCTGGTTGAGCCAGTCGGCGAGGTCGGTGACTCCGGCGTCGGTGATGGCGTACCGCTTGCGGTCCGGGCCGTCGCCGGCCTCCACGCCCTCCACGACGACCAGGCCGTTCTTCAGCAGCCGGGAGAGCGTCGCGTACACCTGCCCGTAGTGCAGGGAGCGGTCGCGCCCGAAGTGCTCGTCGTAGAGGCGTTTGATGTCGTATCCGTGGCGGGGCTGGGCTTCCAGGAACCCGAGGAGCATCTGTCCGAGTGACATGATCAAGGACTATACACACCATGTATACATGGCATGTATAGCGAGGCGGGCCCCGGCGGTGGGGCCGGCCCGCACCCGCTCCGTACGGGAGCCGGCCGCACCCGCGAGGGCTGCGGCCGGCGGGCGGTTCCCGTCCCCGGCCGGTCAGGCGTCCGGCTGGGTGACCGTCAACCCCCAGTGCACGTCGGGGGCCGACGCCTTCACCCCGACGTGGAAGGACCGGCCCTGCTCGGCCGTCACCAACGCCGAGCCCCTGTCGACGGCCTCGGCCGGGCAGGGCACGGTGAACTCCACCGGGGTGGTGTCGCCGTAGTACGGCGTGAAGGTGACCCGCACCTCGCCCGCGCCGCCGCTGCCGCCCCGGCAGCCGACCGTGACGGTGACGGGCGGACCGGCCGTGTAGGCGCCGCCGGTGACCGCCCCGCCGTCACCGATCCAGTCCGGGATCCAGATCAGCCCCTCCTGCCCGGGGTAGGGCAGGATCTCGCCCGTCCCCGGCGTCCCGTGCCCGGGCTCCCCGGCCTGTCCGGCCTGTCCGGCCTGTCCGGCGGATGCCGGGGCGGCCGTCACCGCGATCGCCGCCATCGCCGCGGCCGCCGTCGTCCAGGCGAAACTCGCACGCCTCATGGTGATCCCCTCCGTGGTGCCGGGCCCGGGCGTCCCGACGTACCCGCACAGTGTCATCCGGCACCGACAGCGCCGCCTGAGTACGGATACTCAAGCGGCGCCTCCGCGGGGCGTGACACCGCGGCGGCGGCAGCGGCGGCGCGCAGCCCGAGGGCCGGGCTGGACAGGACCGGTACCGCGGTCCGCCGCACGGCGTCCGCCATGGACGCCTGGGCGAGGACGACTGCGTCCGCGTCGACCACGGCCTCGACGGCGGCCGCGATCGCCGTCAGGTAGCCGGCGCGGTCACCGCTCTCGAACCGGTCCCAGGCGCCGTCGACCACCGTGGCCGTCACCGTGACCGGCCGGCCGGATCGGGCGGCCTCCTCGTCGACGAGGGCCGTGGTCGGACCCAGGGTGCCGGCCAGTGCGGCGAGCACGGCGATGCGTGTCGCGGCTCGGCCGCCGCCGGGTGCGACGGCGACGGCGGCCGCCGCCATCGGACGGTCGACGCGCAGCACGGGCACTCCCAGCGCCGCGGCCCGGGCCTCCGCGACGCCCCCGATCGTCGAACAGGTGCACAGCACCGCCGCGGCCCCGGCGGCGATCGCCGGGGCGAGAGCCCGGTCGATGTCCCCCGCGACGGCCTCGGGCCCCTCGGCCAGGGCCCTGGCCAGCAGCCCCTCCGACACGACGTGCCGCAGGGACAGCCCGGGGTGCTCGCGGTCGCGGAGCGCGTCGAAGACGGGGACGTGGACCGGGGAGGTGTGGAGCAGCGCCAGCATGCGCGCGATGCTAGCGGCCCCGGCCGGGCCCGTCGCCGGGAGGGCGCCGGGCAGGGTGTCAGGGGTGGGGTGGCTGGGCCGGATGCCACGGTGCGGGTGCAGCGGACGGGTCGGGCGGCGAGGTTGTGGAGATGGACACCGTCATCGTGCTCGAACCCGATACGCCGACCAATGTGCGGATCCTCGGCCCCGACCGCGGGCCGGCGGACCCCGGGGACCCGGTGCGTCTGGCGCACTGCGCCCCCGCGGAGGCCTCCGGCGCCTGCGGCCCCCTGACGCTGTGCGGCCTGAGCACCTCCGACATGACCCTGGCCCCTCGCCGCTCCCCCGCACCCGGCGGGCCCCAGTGGAACGCCTGCGGGGCGTGCCGCGAGGCCGAGGGGGGCGCGGTGGCCGCCGGCGCCGGGCCGGCGCGCGGGTTCAGGGGGCTGTGAACAGTCCGGGGAAGGACGGGGCCAGCCAGGGCCGGCGGCCCCAGGCGAGCACCTTGCCGCGGGCGATGGCGCCGGCGGTGGAGCAGCGGCCCAGGGCGAGGAGGAAGAACGCCACCGGCTCGACGAGGATCGTGCAGTCGGGGCGGCGGGGCGGCTCCTGGCTGACCGAGACGGCGCCGTCGGTGAAGGTGACCGCGAATCCGCCCGCGCCGCGCAGCCGCAGCCGGTAGCAGGCGCTGTGGCCGGCCGCGGTGCGGGCGTCCGCCACCAGGGGCATGGCCGTTCGCAGGAACGGCATGGTCAGCCCGACGCGTTGCCGGTCGATCGGGTGGGGCCGGCCGAGCGCGACGGCGACGTCGTAGAGGTGGGCCAGCATGTGGGTCAGCAGGTAGGCGCCGAGGGTGTCCAGGTCCATCGGGCCGAGCGGGGTCAGCATCGGCTCGGCGCCGGTGCGCGGGCCGGCCGCCGCCGCGAACTCCCCTGCCTGGCGGGCGATTTGCTCGGCGAGTACGGCCGGGTCGCGTTCGGGTCGCGCGGCCAGCGAGACCTCGTTGGCCGCGGCCAGCGCGCCCGGGGTGCCGTCCCCGTACGGGCGTTCCTCCCCGGCGGCGAGGGCGGCCATCAGTTCGTTGGCCATCGCGAGGTGGGCGGCGGCCTCGGCGACCGTCCACTCGGCGCCGGGGATGCGGATGTCGCCGCGGCAGTCGGCGAGCAGGGGGACGGCTTCGTCGCCGACCGCGGTGACGGCCTGGAGGAGCGCTGTGCGTGTGGCGGAGGGAGAGTGTTGGGGGAACGTCATGGTGGTGAGACTGGTCGACTCCCGCACCGCTGTCCAGTTCCCTGACAGGGCCGGGAGAACGGGTGTTCCTGTCGGTCGGCGGGCGGACGGACGGCGGGTTGGGCGGCGGACGGGCGGCGCGTTGAAGGGCGGGCGGAGGTCAGCCGCCGTCCGCGGTGGGTCCGGCGCCCGGCGGGCGGTCGCGGTCGGGCCACACGGTGATGTGGTCGTGTTCGAGGACCAGTCGCACGCGGTGCGCCAGACCGAGGGATTCCGTGAAGTCGCGCGGCAGTTGGAGCCGGCCGACCCGGTCCAGCACCGTGTACTCGACGGGTGCGCCGTCGCCGTCGGCGGCCGCGGGGCCCCGCAGCACTTCGGTGGAGGTGCGCCCGTCACGGATCCGCACCGTGCGGCGGACCTGGTCGGCCACCAGGGCGTCGTGGGTGACGATCAGGACGGTGGTGCCCAGTTCGCTGTTGGCGGTGCGCAGGGCGGTGAAGATCTCCTGCGAGGTGGCGGTGTCCAGTTCGCCGGTGGGTTCGTCGGCGAGCAGCAGGCGGGGTTCGTTGGCGAGGGCGACGGCGATGGCGACCCGCTGCTGTTCGCCGCCGGAGAGCGCGGCGGGGGTGCGGTCGGCCGCCTGGGCGATGCCCATCAGGTCGAGCAGTTCGGTGGCCCGGGCGGCGCGGCGGCGGCGCGGTACGCCGGCGTAGCCCATGGGCAGTTGGACGTTCTCGCGGGCGGTCAGGTAGGGCAGCAGGTTGGCGGCGGTCTGCTGCTGGATCGTTCCGACGGTGCGGCGGCGGTAGGCGGTGCGTTCGCGCCGCTTGAGCGCGCCCAGGTCGGTGCCGTCGACGGTGGCGGTGCCGGCGCTGGGGGTGTCCAGGCCGGCGAGGATGCCGAGCAGGGTGGATTTGCCGGAGCCGGAGGCCCCGACCAGGGCGGTCAGTTCGCCCTCGCGCACGGTCAGGTCGAGTCCTTGCAGGGCCTGGACCTCGACGCCGCCGCGGGCGGTGGTGCCGGTGCGGTAGATCCGTACGAGGCTCTCGCAGTGGACCATGGGCCGGTCGGTCCCGGCGGCGGGTCGTTCGTTCTCACGGGTGGTCACAGGGCCTCCCCCAGTCGTAGGACGGCGCCCAGGGCGCGGCGGCGGGCGATCGCGGTCTCCAGGGCACCGGCCGCCGTCACCAGCACGGTCAGGGCGAGGCCGAGCGCCGTGGTGGTGGTCCAGTCGGTGTGTGCGGCGGGTTCGAAGGGCGCTCCGGTGAGCGCTTGCAGCCGCAGGCCGGGGCCGAGCGCCCCGGGCAGCAGCAGGCCCAGGGCGATGCCGCCGGCCGCGGCCGTCAGCAGCAGTGGCAGCGGGTGCAGCAGCTGCAGGGCGAGTACCGAGCGGCCGGTGAGCCCCAGGGTGCGCAGGTAGGAGGTGACGCGGGCGCGTTCGGTGGCGCTGAGGAGGAGGTCCAGGACGAAGGCGCCGAGGGCGAGCAGCAGGGCGAGTGCGGTGGTGACCTGGAAGGCGAGCTGGACCGAGCGGACCAGTCCGTCGGTGCGCAGGGCCTCGAACTCCGCGGCGTGGTCGAGCAGTTCGACCCGCGGGCCGGTCCTGCCGGTGGGGGCGAGCTGCGGGGTGGCCGCGGTGCGCACGGCGGCCCGGTCCAGCGGTGGGGCGCCGGCGGCGGGGTGGAGCAGGAGTGCGGAGGGGTGGCCGGGCTGTGCGGGCAGGCGTTGTGCGGAGGGGCCGGTGAACAGCAGCAGGGCGCCGGGGCGCGGCCCGTTGCCGAGGACCGGTCCGAGGACCGGGTCGCGCAGGGCGTCCTCGGGCAGGGCGCCGATCACGTGGACCAGGACGCGGCCGGTGCCCAGGGCGGACAGTTCGAAGGTGCCGTCGGGGAAGCGGGCGGCCAGGGCGGGGTCGGCCAGGGCGGTGAGCAGCGGTTCGGTGCCGTTCTCGCCGGTCTGCCGCACCGGTGCGTCGGCCCCGTCGGCGGCCAGCAGGGCGCGGGCGGCCGGGGAGGAGGGGCGGGCGGCGGACAGGGCGGCGGCGTCCAGTCCGACGAGTTGTGCGCCGGGGAAGGTGGTGCCGTCGTCCTGCGAGGTGAGTTCGCCGCTCGCGCCGGTGACGGTCACCTGGTGGCCGACGGTGGGGACGTGGGAGAGGTCCTCGGGCAGTCGGTCGCGCGGTCCGACCAGGGCGAGCGGTGCTCCGCCGGTGCGCCAGTCGGCGCTCTGGGCGCGGCTGTCGGTGACGGTGCGCGAGATCCCGGCGCCGAAGACGCCGTAGCCCATGGCCAGCGTCAGGACCAGCAGGGCGAGTGCGGCCGTGCCGGTGTGCCGGCCGGCCTGGGCGAGTGCCACCAGCGGGACCGGGCCGCGCGAGCGGCGCGCCCAGTGGGCGGCCCGGCGCAGCAGCGGGGGCAGCAGCCGGAGCAGGGCGAGCGCCGCGACCAGGGCCAGCAGGACCGGGGTCAGGGCGAGCGGGAGGTCGGGGCCGGAGCCGGCGAGGGCGCCGCGGGTGCGCAGCGCGGTCAGTGCGCCCGCGGCCAGCAGCAGGGCCAGGGCTTCCAGGACGAGGCGGCGCGCGCGTGCCGGGGGCCGGGTGCGCGGGGCGGTGGTGAGCAGGGTGGCGGCCGGGGCGCACCAGACCAGCAGGGCGGCGACGGCCGCCGGCAGGGCGGATCCCAGGGCGGTGCCCTGGGGCGTGGTGGCGCGGGCGATCGCCCAGCCCGCCGCGGCGCCGGCGCCGACCGCGACCGCGGCCTCGGCCAGCAGGCGGCCGGCGATCCCGGCGGTCCCGGCGCCGCGGGAGAGCTGGAGGGCGAAGGCGCCGGCCCGGCGGCGGGCGCCGAGCCGTGCGGTGGCGACGGCGGTGGCCACGACCACGGCGAGCAGTCCGACGAGCGCGAAGCCCTGGAGCTGTTGGGCGCGTCCGCGTTGGGCGGCGTGGGCGTCCAGTTCGGGCGTGAGCCGGTCGGTGACGGCGATCTTGGACACGATCTGGCCGGCGAGTGTGCAGAGACCGCCGGATTCGTCCCCGCAGCGCTGGGCGGTGTCGGCGGCGCGCAGCCCGGCGAGGGCGGCGCGCAGTTCGGCGGTCCCGGTGGCGGTGGCGGCGGGCCCGGACCGGTCGGTGGCCACGGGCAGGTCCCAGGCCAGTTCGAGCGGTACGGTGCCGCGGCCCGCGACCTGTTCGATCCCTTCGGCGCTGGTGAGGAGTTGGCCGACCAGTTGCTGGCCGGTCTCGGCCGGGACGGTCCAGGGGGCGACGAGCATCGGGAACTGCTGCCAGAGGCGGTCGGCGCCGTGGTCGGTGCGGAAGACGCCGACCAGGAGCACCGGGGTGGACCAGCCGGTGCCGGCCAGACCGAATCGCTGACCCGTCGTCAGGCCGAGGCGGTCCCTGGTGGTTTCGGAGACCGCGACCTCGACGGCGGGCGGCTGTCCGGGCGGGTCGGTCGGGTCGGGTGCGGGTTGCCGGGGTGCGCGGCCCTGGACGTACTCGACCGGGCCGTGGGCGTCGTCGGGCTGGGCGTGGACCAGGCTGAGCCCCGGGGGCCGGCCGTAGGGGGTGGGGACTCCGGGTCCTTCCGCCACGGCGGAGGGGGCGCTCACGCGGCCCTTCGGTGTGCCGAGCGCGGCGGCCAGTCGCGGGCCGGCGGCGGCGCGCACCGCGTGGCCGGCCCGGTCGAGGTCGCGGTCGAGGGCGCCGGGGGTGATCCGGGGCCTGGACGGCAGCGGGACGGTGGTGGACGTGGCGGTGATCAGCGGGCCGGACAGCTGGGCGCGGGCGACCCGGTCCGCGAGCGCGCCGGCGGCGAGGCGGTCGAAGCGCGGCGGCCAGCTCAGCGGGATCGCCGTGAGCAGGACGGAGAGCAGTGCCAGCCCGGCCGCCACCGGCCAGGCGATCCGTGCCTCCCGTCGGATCAGGCGCAGTGTCAGCATGCGGGGCTCCCGCCGTCGAAGCGTCCGTTGCGGGGCGGGGTGCCGGGTACGGTGCCGGGCCGCCGCGGTGGCGTCGGGCTCATCCGTCCTCCCCCGCGCGCAGGGCCCGGACCAGGTCGACCCTGGCCAGCAGCCGGGTGAGGACCAGGACCGTGAGGGCCAGCAGCAGGCCGCTGGCGAGCGTGGTGAGCGCGGTGGCCGGCCGGCCCGGGGCGGTGGCCAGGGCCGGGAAGACCGGGCCGGAGCTGTCGTCCAGCACGGTGAGCGGCAGCAGCAGGGCCGTCAGCAGCAGGCCCAGCAGGCCGCCGAGCAGCACCGGGGGCACCGTCACCGCCACCTGTTCGGCGCGCAGCATCGCCGTCAGTTCGCCGGTCCGTGCGCCCAGTGCGCGCAGCACGGCGAACTCCCGTTGCCGGGAGCGGGCCGCGCCGACGGCGTGCAGGGTCAGGGCGGTCACCGCGAAGAGCGGGGCGGTGGCCATGACCAGCAGCCAGGCGCAGCGCAGTCCGGCCCGGAACGGGTCGTCGGCCAGGTCGGCGGCGAGCCGCTGTGCGCTCTGGGCGCGGCCGAACGCGCTGTGGCCGTCGACGGCGGCCCAGGTGGCGGCGGGGTCGTCGCTGGCCAGCCACCAGTGGGTGTCGACGGGCGGCGGCGCGCCGGTGAGCGCGCGGTTGGCGGCGAGCGCGGGCAGGTCCAGCAGCAGGTGGCCCTGGCCGCGGCCGTAGCCGGGCAGGGCGTCGACCTCCCCGGTGATGCGGACGTTCTGGTCGCTGTCGTGGTCCCAGCTGAGCCGGATGGTGTCGCCGACCTTGGCGTTCACCGCGTCGAGCAGGGTGCGGTCGGCGATCGCGGGCAGGACGGGCGGGGCGCTCCCGTCCGGGGTGCCGGTCGGGGGGCGCACGGCGAAGTAGGTGTCCAGGGCGGTCGGGTCCAGGGCGCTCGCCGGGTTCTGGGAGCGCAGCACGGCGTGCAGGAGGCCGGGCCCGCGGCTGTGCCAGGTGCAGGCGGTGGCCTGGCCGTCGTAGGTGCCGCGGTCGAGCACCGAGGCGGGGCGGGCGTCCGGGGCCGGGTCGCCGGCGGGGCAGCCGAGCGTGGTGGGGCTGACGAAGGGCGCGCCGGAGCGGGCCCAGGACTGTCCCGGTGCGGGGGCGAGGTCGGTGCGCTGTGGGCCGGTGACGGCGCTGATCCGTGACAGGTCCAGGTCCAGGGTGGTGCGCCGGGCCAGGGGGGCGGGGAAGTGGACGCCGACGCGGCTGAGGGTCAGCGGGTAGCTGCGCCGTCCGCCGTCGGCCAGGTTCACGGTCAGCGGGTGGGGGCGGCCGTCGGCCGTCAGCGGGAGGGCCAGCTGCTCGGTCAGCCCGTCGGCGTCCTGGATCCACAGCAGCAGGCTCGGGCCCTGGTCCGGCAGTGCGGGGTCGGCGGTGGCCTGGACGGTCAGTTCCAGGGCGGTCGGCTCGCCGGGGATCGCGAGCCCCTGGGCGGGCGGGGCGGTCAGCGGGGCCAGCAGCGCCGGTGCCGGGCGGTCGGCCTGGTCGGGGCGCAGGGCCGGCAGGGTGCCGGAGGCCGCGGCGGCGGCGGTGTCGATGGCGACCGTCCGGACCACGGCGCTGCCCACGTAGGCGGACTGGTCGGCGACCGGGGTGAGGGCCGTGACGCCCGGCAGCGCGGCCAGTGCGCTGTGCCGCTGCGCCGTCGGGCCGGTCACCCCGGACAGCCGCAGGTCGGCGCCGACGGTGAAGGCGGCCCGGTCGCGGTCGCCGGCCGGCAGTGCGGCCAGGACCCCGGCAGCCAGGCCGGCGCAGGCCACGGCCAGGAGCGTGACCAGGACCGGGACCGCCTGGCGGCCGGCGTCGCGGCTCAGCCGCCAGGCGCCCAGTGGCGCGACCAGTCCGCGGGAGCGGGCGGCCGCCCGTTCCAGCAGCCGTCCGGCCGGCGGCAGCGCCCGCAGCGCCAGCACCGCGCCGGCCACCGCCATCGCCGCCGGGGCGAGCACCAGGACCGGGTCGACTCCGGTGTCGAGGCCCGCACCCGCGTCGGGCACCACCACGCCCTGGTAGTGGCGCAGTTGGAGGAAGCCGAGGACCGCCACGGCGAGCAGCGCCAGGTCCGCTCCGGCCCGCTGCAGGCCCGGCCGGCGCGGGCGGCGCCGGCGCAGCGCCTGCCGGGCGTGCGGGTCCCAGGCCTGCCGGGCGAGCGGCAGCAGCAGGGCCGCGCCGTGCACCGCGAGCGCGAACCCGGCGGCCCACCAGGCGGTTCGGCCGTCGGCCGCGGTCAGGCCGTGCGCCCCGGCGCCGCGCAGGACGGCGGCGAGCAGCGGCTCGACCAGCAGCAGCCCGCAGGCCGCCGCCGGCACGGCGGCCACCGCCCACTCGCCGGCCGCCACCGCGAGCAGCCGCGCCGGGCCGGCTCCCCGGGAACGCCGGAGCGCCTGCTCGACGGCGACCGCGTCGGCCAGCCGACGGGCCGTCAGAACCAGTACCACCGCAGCGAGTACGGCGAGCAGGGCGAGCGGAACGGCGATCTCGGCCCTGGCGGCCAGGGCCGGCACCGCCTGGCCGTCGACCGCGGCGGGCAGCGCGCTGCGCACCCTGGTGTCGGCCAGGGGCGGGGCCGCGCCGCGGTAGACCGAGCGGGCGGTGTCGGAGCCGGCGAGGACGGCCACCCGGTCGCGCAGCGCGGCGAGTTCGGACAGGCTGGAGCGGCCGGTGTCGGGCAGGGCCAGCCAGACGGCCCGGGTGCGGCTGCCGAACGTGGGCAGGGCCGTCAGCTGGGCGCCGTCGGCCAGCAGCAGGGCGCGGTCCGCGCCGTCGGCGCCGGCCAGGCCGCTCCAGAAGGCGTCGGCGGCCGGGTCGGGGCGGTAGACGCCGGTCACGGTGAGCGTGAGCGGGCCGCCGGTGGCGGGGTCCGGGACGACCGCGGTGCTGCCGCCCGCCAGGCCGAGGCGGTCGGCGACGGTCTCGGGGAGGGCGACGCGCAGGGCGTTCCCGGGGACATCGGCGCCAGTGGCGGAGGACGCGGCGGGGGACGCGGGGGCGGGGGCGGCGTCCGGCCAACTGCCGCTGCTCAGCCGGGCGTAGCGGCCCGGGTCGGGCAGTGCCACCGGGATCCCGGGCAGCCCGGTTTCGGTGGCCTGCCGGCGCGCGGCGAGCGGCAGCGGCAGGTCCACGGCGATACCGGCCCGCAGCGCGGTCTCGGAGCGGAAGGGGACGCCGGCCATCGCCCGGACCAGTGCCGTGTGCACCGCCCGGTCGGCCGCGGGCAGGCCCTGCGCCGTCCAGCGCGCGGACACCTCCACCGAGCGGCCGGCGTCGGCGGCGAGGCGCTGGCGCACCCCGGCCGCGGCGGCCGACTGCGCCAGCCCGGCCACCGCGGACAGCACCGCCGTCGCCACCAGGATGCTCACGGCCACGGCCGCCAGTACCGCACCGTGCCGCCCGATCCGGCGCCCGACCCCCGCCAGCACCATCCGCCACTCCCCTCGGCGCCCTTCGCTCGGCTCCGGGGCGCACGTCACGGGACCACGTGCGGCCCAGAGCTGAGGTTCTATCACAACGAACCATCAGTGGTCTGTACCAATCAGATCACGGCACTTCCCGTACAACCCGAACCGCCCCCGCCGTGTGGCGGCTGCGTCGTGAACGAGGCCAGAACGGCACCCTCCCCGGGCGGCGGTTCCTCGCGGGCCGGCGGACGCGGTGCCACGAGCCTGCGACGCTGCGCACAGTCACGGACGGAATCCCCCGGGACGACCCGGCCGGGCGCGACCTGGTCAACCCGGTGGCCGCGGTCCGCGCCGCCGCCCCGGTCGCCGAGCGGCACGCCGGCGTCCCCGGCACGGACCGCCCGGGCCCGCACGGGAGAATGGGCCGGGTGACCAGCACTCAGCCGCTCCCCCGGGGCCTCACCGCCCTGATCCCCGTCGCCCCCGCACCGGCCACGCCCGGTGAGCGGGCGGCCTCCCAGCTCCTCCATCTGCGCAGCGTGGAGGTGCCCCTGCCGCTCCTGGTGGCCGCCGCGGAGCTGATCGCCCCGCAGCTGGAGAGCGAGGACCCGGTCACCCGCGAGGCCGCCGAGGCCGTTCAGGCCCGTCTGCGGGCCGTCATCGCGCAGGCCGCGCTCGGGCGGTAGCGGGCGGCCCCGGCCCCGGTGTGCGGCGGGCCGGCTTTTCCGCGCGGGTGAATTCCGCGGCGTTTTCCGTGCCCCCGCCGTTCGGCGGGGGCACCCCCGCCGTCGGACGGAATTGTTCAAGGTGTTTCACAAAAGGGAAATTGACGTCCCAGTCGCGGGAACGGCCTGGCCCGGCGCAATGTCGATCATGAACCGCCGTCATCGGCGGATTTCCCTGAAAACCCCTCAGCAATTCCGTCGGCCGCCGATTTCGCGGAATCAAATTGATCGCTATACGATCCATCGGGAATCGGATCCTGATCCCCCGCCGGAACGGCAACCCCACGGTCGCCGGCGCCCCGGGCAGGAGAGCGCTCCGCCCCCCTCCGCAAGAACGCACCCCAGGTGGCCATGCATCCCCACACCGCCCACATCGACGGGTTCCACTACGGCTGGATCAACCCGCTCCTGTCCTACCTCATCGCCTGCACCGGCGCGGCGCTCGGACTGCGCTGCACCGTACGGGCCCTGACCCTGCCGCCGGCCCGGCGCCTGGGGTGGCTGCTGCTGTCCGCGGTCGAACTCGGCTGCGGCATCTGGACCATGCACTTCATGGCGATGATGGGCTTCGCCGTCACCGGCTCGACCGTCGTCTACCGCGTCCCCGAGACCCTCGGCAGCCTGCTGCTGGCCGTCGTGGTCGTCGGCGCCGGCGTCCTGTACGTCGGCTACCGCCGCAGGACGACGGCGTCCCTGCTGATCGGCGGCACCGTCACCGGCTGCGGTGTCGCGGCCATGCACTACCTCGGCATGTCCGCCATGCAGGTCGAGGGCGAGGTCTCCTACGACCCCGTGCTGGTGGCCGTCTCCATCGCCATCGCCGTGGCCGCCGCCACCGCGGCGCTGTGGATGACCCTCAACATCACCGGCTTCGCGGCCTCGCTGGCCGCCTCCCTCATCGCCGGGGTCGCGGTCACCGCCATGCACTACACCGGGATGGCCGCCGTCTCCGTCCAACTGGACGAGCGGTTCCAAGCCGACGGCCTGCCCGCCTCCCAGTTCGTCGTGCCGCTCGCCGTCGCCATCATGGCCGTCATCGCGATCGGCGGGTTCGTCCTCACCCTCTCCCCGCCGGAACCGGTCGACACCCCGGCCCGCGAGCCGCTGCGCGTCGAGCTCTTCGACCGCAGCACCTGACCGACCGCCGCGCCGTGGGCACGGCGCCGACGCGCCCCGGGGGCCGGTCTGCGTCAAGCTGGGCTTTTCCCAAGGTGGTTGAGACCACGCCAGGGGTGACGGAGAGCGATCGGACGGGCGGCGGCGGGCCCGGCCGTCAGGGCCGGGCGGGTGCCGGGTCCTGGACGCGCCCCTGCAGGGCCCTGGACAGTTCGGCGACGCAGGAAGCGAGTTGTCCGGTCGTCAGCTGCCCCGGGTCGCCGCCGCACCCGGCCGCCGGTGCGGCCGGTGTCGGGGCCGGTGTCGGTGTCGGTGTCGGGCGTCCGCCGGGCGCGGTGATGTCGCCGCTCAGCGAGACCAGGTTGGGGGTCACCGTGGCGTCGCCCGACAGGTCGATGTAGTCCTGGGTCTGCCCGTTGAAGTCCACGAAGCCGCGCCACATGTCCCGGCCGAACGGGACGATCTCCTGCAGCGCGCCGCCCTGCCCGGCGCTGATGGTGATCGAGGTCTGCTGCGCCATGTACGACACCATCCGGCTGGCCAGCACGTCCAGGTTCACCGACGGGCTGTCGTCGCCGCGCACGTACACGTGCAGGTCGTTGAGGCCGCCGCCGACCCGGTCGGCCTGCAGGACGGCGAAGGCCACCACCAGTTGCGAGGAGCTCTCCCGCGGCACCAGCGGCGTCACGTAGTACAGGTGGCCGTCCGCCCTGGAGCGCAGCAGGAACTCGCCCGGGTTGACGGCGTTGGTCGACGCCGAGGTGTGCGCGTAGCCGAAGCCGCGGTCGTCCTTCGCGCCGCGGCCGCCGAGCCACTGGATCTCGTGGATCTGCGAGCGGACCACCGAGGCCGGGTAGACGGCCCCCGGCAGCTCGCCCGGGGCCACGTCCGCCCGGTACGTCATGCTCGGGCGGCCGTCGGGCGAGCCGCGCAGCACCAGCACCCCGGCGGGCTCCAGGACGGTGCGCTGGCGCCAGCCGGTCTGCCGGGCCACCGAGATCACCACCACCGGCTGGGCGGTGCGGGGGTCGGTGCCGTCGCAGTAGCCCCAGATGTCCTGGTCGCTGTGGACGAGGTCCGGGAAGCGCTCGGCGAGCAGGTTGCGCAGGCTGACGGCCCCGGTGCCGGCGAAGGCCCGGCCGAAGGCGTGCTCGCCGCGGAAGGCGCAGGTGGTGACGGAGTTGGAGCGGCCGTCCCAGACGGCGACGCCCTCCATCGGCTGCTCGCCGGAGCCGTCCAGGACGGCCGTCCAGACGCCGCCGCCCGGTGAGGCGTCGGGCAGGTAGTGCAGGCTGTGGCCCATCAGGTGGACCCCGGAGGTCAGGCCGGCACTGTCGGTGAGCGCCTTGGTGGCCGCCGCGTAGGAGGCGGTGCGGGCCTCGAAGTCGAAGTCCGGCATCGGCGCGGTCTTCACGCAGGCCGGCACGTCGGCGGTGCCGACCAGGTCGCAGCGGGCGCCGTCGCCCGCGCGGGTGTGCTCGGTCACCGGCAGGACCGAGCGCGGTGTGCCGGCCCCGCCGGCGGGGACGTCGAGCACGGTGGCCGCCGCGTAGAAGCGGCCCGCGTCCTTGTCGTCGTCCCACAGTCCGGTGCCCGTGCGCACCAGCGAGCCGGCCACCGCCAGCAGCACCGCCGCCAGTGCCAGGCGCACCCGCCACCCGCCGTAGCCGGCCCCGGACTCCTGCGCGACGTACGCGACCACGCCCACCGTGCCGCACAGCCCGATCGCGACCCAGAGCCAGAACAGCGGCGCCGCGTCCAGCACGCCGCCGTGCGGGAGGAACTCCCGCTCGAGCAGCAGCACGTAGCTCTGGTCCTGCTGCCCGAACCCGCCGAACACGGTGTGCTTGACCAGCCGTACCAGCAGTGCGACCAGCGGCATCCACAGCCACCAGACGGCCAGCGCCGTCAGCCCGCGCCGCACCACGCCCCGCCGGACATCACTCTTCGTCACACGCCACCCCTGTCCCCGCCCCGGCCGCCCGCTGCCCCGCGCGCCGGTCCGCGACCTGACGGCGGGCGTCCGATGGTACGCGCCGCACCGCCCCGGCCGCCGGGATATCGCACGGCCAACCATGCGCCCGCCCAAGGGGTTTGCCGTCCGGGGGCCTCTCCCGGGCCGCGCTCCCGCGCCGGGGCCGGGGCGGGCACCGGGCCGGCCGGTGGCGGACCGTGACGGGGCGGAAACCCTCAGCACTTGACAGTCTCTTGCCCCGAGGCGCGTACAGCTCGTCGGCGGGTGTCCCTCGCGGTCGAGCCGGGCCCGTTCCTTGAGGTCCTGTCCGACGGAGAAGGCGCGCTCGCCCGCGCCGGTCAGCACGACCAGCCGCACCTCGTCGTCGCGTTCGACCTCGTCCCGGACCGCGCCGAGTTCGGCGTGCGTCCGCTGGTCCGTCGCGTTGAGCACGTGGGGTCGGTTCAGGGTGACGCGTGCGACGTGGCCGGCCCGCTCGTAGAGCACGGGCCGGTCCGTCGCGGGTTCCTGTGCCGCGGGGTCCGGTGCTGCGGGTGGCGGCGTCGCGGGGTCCGGTGCTGCGGGTGGCGGCGTCGCGGGGTCCGGTGCTGCGGGTGGCGGCGTCGCGGGGTCCACGCGGGCAGGCTACCGGTGGGCCCGGGCCGTCGGGCGCAGGCCGGGCCGCGGCGCCGCGGCCCGGTCAGCCGTCGCTGCCGATCGAGCAGTTGGGGTCGGGGGCGTGGCCGAGGGGCCAGGCGAGGGCGTCCAGGACGGCGTTCCTGGTGACCGGGTCGAGGTGGACGACGGGCACGGCCTTGTTGTACGGGTTGCCGTACTGGTCGAGGCAGATCCAGCCGCTCACGCCGTCGACCCGGTTGTCGCCGTGCAGCCGTCGCCAGCTCTGGACGACGTCGTCCGTCGAGGGCGTTGTCACGTTCCCCACCGTCTGGTTGCGGATGCCCGCGACGGCGGTGGAGACCGAGTCGTAGGTGATGATCACGCGGCCGTCGCGCAGGTCGGCGGGGCCGATCGCGTCGGGTGCCTTGGTGCCGGGCTCGGCCAGCAGGTCGGCCAGTTCCTTCGAGGCGGTCTTGGAGCCGCCGGGGCCCTCGGTGCTCTTCTCCCCGAAGGTGTCGGGGTGGGCGAGGGCGGTGTAGCGCACGGTGATGCCGGCGCCCGTGCTGAGGGCGTCCCACTTGTCGGCGAACTTCTCGTCGACCATCAGGGTGGAGGCGTGCGAGCCGGTGATGACCGTGTAGTGCTTGTTGCACTTCCGGTTGCCCAGTTCGACCAGGAACTGGCGCAGTTGGACCGGGCGGCCGGCGAAGTAGAGGGTCGTGGCGGCGGAGGTGCAGATGCTCGGCACCATCTGGTGGAAGTCGTTGGCGAGGTTGCCCTCGTCGTTGAAGTCGGGCGGCGACTGGTAGGTCTCCGGGGCGTTCGGGGCGCCCTTGGTGAGCTTCTCGAAGGTCTGGCGCAGGGTGGCGAGGTAGTTGTCGTTGTCGCGGGTGTCCTCGATCACCAGGGCCTCTTCGGGCTTGATGGCCGCCCCGTACGAGGTGAGGGCGCCGGCCTGGTCGGCGTTGCCGGGGGCGATGCGTGCCAGTCCCGGGTAGCGGCGCGGGTCGGCGGCGGTGTTCTTGATGTCGTCCGCGGTCATGGGGCCGGCGACGACCGGGATGTGCTTGTCCGCGGTGAGGTAGCGCACGGCCTGTTCGGTCTCGGCGATGCTGATGTTGATGCCCGTGACGGCCCGCAGGTTCTGCTTCCCGTCGGTCGCGGCCTGCGCCAGCTGGTCGGCGACGGCGCGCCACTGCAGGTAGCCGCGGCCGGGGTTGGCCAGCACCAGCCGGATCGGGGGCTGCCGCTTGTTCTTGTTCCGGTCGTCGTTGGCCCAGTGCTGGGCCAGGTAGGCGCCCTGCACCTGTTCGACCAGTTCGCGCCGTTCGGCGGGCGCGGCGGAGGTCATCGGGATCATCAGGGCGACGGTGACGGGCGAGCTGTCGGCCACGCGGTCGTTCTCGGCCTTGATGCGGGCGGTGACCTGCTTCAGCTCGTCGGTGAAGACGTAGGCGCCGTCGGTGACGCCGACGCACTCGTGCCGGTCCCCGCGCTGCTCCACGCCGGGGGCGCAGGAGGGGTCGTCGACCAGCAGGTACTCGTATCCCAGGTAGCCCCCGGCGGCCAGGACGGCGGCGGCCACGGCGGCCGCCAGCGCGCGGTTCAGGGGCCCTTCGGGCAGCAGGCTCATGGTCGGGGTCTCCTCAGATCGGGAGGTGGGGGGCCTGGACCCAGCGCCGCAGGAGCTGCGGCCAGGTCTCGTACGCGTGGAAGAACACCGTCTGGTGGGCGGCCCCGGCGAGCTGGGCCAGGGTGAGCAGCTGCAGCTGGACGCTCCCGATCAGCCGCTCGTCGGGCGGTGCGAGCGGGTGCGACTGCTGCCACAGCGCGTCGACGAGGAACTCGACCGCCTGGTGCACGGGGGTGCCGGCGCCCCCGCAGGCCGGGCAGTCCTCGGGCCGGGCCGCGAGGACGGTCAGGTTCCGGGGCGGGTGCGGCGCGGCGCAGACCAGGTTGAGGGCGGTGAGCCAGCCGGCCGTGTCGTGGTCGGCCAGGCGCCGGTGGAGGGCGCGCGCGACGGTGCCCGTGTCGAGGACGGCGAGGGAGTGGTGCAGGAAGCGGTCGTCGGGCGGGGCGGCGGCGGCCTGCGGGGCTCCGGCCTGCGGGGCGGCGGCCTGCGGGGCGTAGCGGTCGCAGAGGGTCTCGTGGATGTCGTGCCACCGCTCGGCCCCGGGGGTCGCGTCGAGCGCGGTGACCAGGCGGTGGCCGAGCAGGGCGCGCAGGGTGGGGTCGCCGACGAACGGCGCGCCGATACCCGGCCACGGGTGGACGCCCCAGTGGTCGCGCTGCAGCAGCCCTCTGGTCGTCTGGACGCGCAGGGTCCCGTTGTCGCCGGGCGGGTAGTGGGCGTCGAGCGCGTGGGCGGCGTCCTCGTCGAGCGCCGGGGCGAAGTTGGTCAGGCGCTCCCGGGCGATGTCGTCGGGGACCAGCAGGCGCAGCAGCCGCTCGTGCGCCGGTGTGCCGGGCTCGTCCTCGGCGGGCAGGTCGAACAGGGTGCGCGGGTCGGGGCTCTGCCCGAGGCGCACGGCCCGTCGGGCGGCCTGGACTAGGGCGTGGGCGATCCCGGCCCGGCCCGCGCTGAGGCGGTGGATCGACTGGGCGATGTCGGGCCCGGGGTGGTCCGTGCCGAACATCCACGTGACCTCGTCGAGGGTCAGCTGGGCCAGCGGCAGCCGCAGGGTCCAGCCGGCCGGCGTCCGCGGCCGGTCCTCGCGCCAGAACGGGCCGGTGGCGTTGCGTGTCGTCGCGGTGCTGCCCTCGGGGTCGGGGGTGGCCGGTTCCGGTGCCAGGACGGTGACGATCACGCCCGGCCGCGTCCGGACCGTCTCCTCGTGCCAGACCTCGGTCAGCATGTCCAGGACCGGGCGGCCGAGCGGGGTGTGGGCGTTGTCCAGGAGCAGCAGCGGGCGCGGCAGCCGGTTCCTCAGGCGCACCCAGGTGTAGTGGTCGTCGATGTCCGCCAGGAGGGCGGCCATCAGGTGGCGCTCGGCGCGCTCGCGGTCGTGCGGGTTGCCGCGGAAGCCGCGGGCGAGCTCGGAGAGCTGGACGTTCGCCTCGCCCTGGGCGCTGACCCGCCGTTCGGCCCACCAGCGCAGGCCGTTCGTGTTGGCGCGGGCGCCGAGAAGTTCGGTGGCGACGATGTCGGCGAGCGAGGCGACGAGTTCGTTGACCCCGGGGCCCAGCCCGGCCGCGGTGCCGAGGTTCGGGGCGACCTGCCTGATCCATTTCGCCACCTTGTCCCGGCGTACCTGGGCGTCGGGCTGGCTCTCGCGCAGCAGGCTCTCCAGGCGCCGGCCGGCGGCCTCCAGTTCACCGAGTCCGACGGTCTGCCAGCTGGTGACCGCCAGCAGGCCCTGGGTGAGCCGGGGGAAGGACAGGCCCGCGCCGAACCTGTTCGCCCGCCGGCTCAACTCGTACCGCAGGTGGAAAAGCAGGTCCGAGGTGTGGGAGGCGTTGCTCAGCCGGGGGGCCTCGTTCTCGGCGGGCAGGGCGAGGCCGGGACGGCCGAAGTCCGCGCGCCCGAGGTCCGCGTAGGCCTGGGGCAGGCGCTCGGCGTACCGCACCTCCAGGGTCTTCAGGAGGGTGGTCCTGCCGGTCAGGCGCCCGCCGGAGCACTCGACGAGCAGGGGGATCCCGGCCGGGACGCGCAGCCGGGTGCCGCCCCCGGGTTCGGGCCCCGACAGTTCGAGGCCGACCAGCGAGGGAACGACGTCCTTGAAAACAGCCGCCCGTCCGTCCAGAACCACCGCGCCCCCAGTCCTCCGGCGCGGCGGGAGTGCGCCGCGCCGGATGGAGAATAGGGGAACCGGTCGGTCCGCCACAGGCGTATCGCCGCGGACCGGCCCTCGGTTGCCAATTCGTGACTCGCCTGACATGCCGTCAGACTGCCTGCGGGGGCGGACCGGTGGGAACCGTGTTTCCCGTGGTGCCAGTGGGGCCGGTGGGACGGGGCGGCGCCGGGTCAGCCGGGTCAGCCGGGTCAGCCGGGTCAGCCGGTGGGACCGGTCCAGGCGACGGTCTTGCGCTGGAGCAGGAGCCCGTAGGTGAACTCGACCGAGATCCGGTCCGTGCCGTTCGGCAGGGCGTACGCGTACACGCCGGTGGCCTCCTGGCCCGGGGCCAGCGAGCCGGTGATGAGCTTCAGTTTGTCGCTGCCGTCGCTCAGCGAGAAGAGCAGGGCACCCTTGGCGTCCCTGACCGTGGGCAGTCCCGATCCGTTGAGCGGGAGCTCCTGGGATCCGGTGTTGACGACGGTGATCCTCAGCTGGACGATCGTGGCGTCCTTGGGCGGCTGGTACACGGTCAGGAGCGGGGAGTACGGCTCCGGCGCGGCCGTCGTGACCTTCAGCCCGTCCCCGTAGGTGTAGGTCTGGCCGAACGACAGGTGCCGGGCCCGCTCCTCCGCGGCCGCCTTCTCCTTCTCGGCCTCGATCCGCTTCAGCTCGGCGTCGATCCGCTGCTTCTCCTGGGCGGCCCGTTCCTGGGCGGCCTTGGTCGCGGCCTCGGAGCGGGCGCGCGCGGCGTCCGCCTCGGCCCGCCGCTCCTCGTTGACCGCCTGCACCCGGGAGACGACGACCGCCCCGGCGCCGACCGAGACCAGCAGGCCGGTGACGCCCAGGATCACGCCCGCCAGGGCCATCCCCCGGTTGGTCGCCGTGCCCTTGCGCGCGTAGCCCAGACCGATGGCACCGAACACGACGGCGAGCAGAGCCGGCAGCCAGGACAGCCAGAACAGGATGACGACCAGACCGAGGACGACACCGACGATCCCGAGCACCAGGGCGGCGATGCCCAGGCCGTTGCGGGGCTGCGGGGCGGGCATCGGCATCGGGTACCAGTACGGCACGCCGGGGGCGGGCGGCACGCCCGGGGCCCCGGCGGGGGCGGGGGCGGTGACGGACGCGGGGGCCGCGGTCTCGCCCCGGCCCGGGGTCAGCGGCGCCCACGGGTCGGCGGCAGCCGGTTCCCCGGCGGACCGCGGGCTGCTGTCGGGCGGGACGGGAACGGTCATGCGGGATCCTTCGGAAACGTCGAGACGATGAGCTGCTGCCGTCCGGCCCCGGGGCGGGGACCTTCCCGGGTGCCTCCGGGTCGTTCCCGGGTTTCTTCGGGTCGTTCCCGGCTCCCCGGCGGCGGCGACCCGCCCCGCGCGACACGGCCGCCCCCTCGTGCCGGGCCCGCGCGTCAACCCCCTGGGACGGGGCGCCGACAGCATCGGCGAGTGATCAACATACAGGGGCCCGCCCCGGGCTCCGACGCCGCGGTCCACGGGCGGCTGCGGGCCCAGGACGACGCCTCAGGACCCGTCCCGGTCGTCCGGGAGCTCCGGGCTGAACAGGTGCGCCTGCCGCACCCCGGCCCTGCGCAGCTCGTCCGCGACGATGCGCAGGACGGTGCGGGCCATGTGCGGGAGGACCAGGCCCTTGCAGTCCATCCACACGTACGGGATCGAGGCGTCGACGGCGGCGTGGTGTCCACGGCCCCATGGTTACCACGGGCCTGCGACAGTCCGGTGTCCTGCGGGTGAGCACCCGGCCGCCAGGCGGCGCCCGCCCGGGCGGGGAGGGGCGGGCGAGGCGGGGCCGGCGGATTCACCCAGGGCAGAACGCCGCGCTCTTCCCCCCGGGCCCCCGGTCCCTAGGCTGAAGGGGTGAGCACTCAAGCGCCGAACGAAGCCCGCGTCATCCCCCTGCGCCCGCACGCCTCGCCGCCCGCGTCCGGCGGGGAGTCCCGCCCCCCGCGGACGCCCGCGCGCCGGGAGCCGCTGTGGCGCGACGTCGTCGGCGACGTGCTGCGGCGCGAGCGGCTCGCCCAGGAACGCACGCTGAAGGACGTCGCGGAGGCGGCCCGGATCTCGATGCCGTACCTGTCGGAGCTGGAGCGCGGGCGCAAGGAGGCCTCCTCCGAGGTGCTCGCGGCAGCCGCCCGGGCGCTGGGGCTCGGCCTCGCGGACCTGCTCTCGCTCGCCCAGGACGAACTGGCCCGCTACGCCCCGAGCCGGGTCGGCCAGGGCCTGGCGGACCGGAACCGGACGGGCCGGGGCCTCGCGGGCCGGGGCCGCACCTCGCCCACGGGGCGGTACGACGGACTCTGCCTCGTCGCCTGACCGCGGCGCGGCTCCGCGGCGGCCGGGTGACGGCAGGGGCACGCCCCCCTGTCCTCGCCCGGCCGCGCGCCGCTCACCCGGACGCGAAGCGCCGGCTCAGCACCTGGTCGGCGATCCCGTAGGCGACGGCCTCCTCGGCGGAGAGCACCTTGTCCCGGTCCATGTCCGCGCGCAGCGTCGTCACGTCGTGGTGGGTGTGCCGGGACAGGACCTCCTCCACCTGCGCGCGGATGCGGACCATCTCCTTGGCCGCGAGGCTGAGGTCGGAGACCGTCCCCCGCCGGCCGCCGCTGGCCGGCTGACCGAGCAGCACCCGGGCGTGCCGGAGCACGAACCGCCGCCCGGGGTCCCCGCCGGCCAGCAGCACCGCCGCCGTGGAGGCGGCCTGGCCGACGCAGAAGGTGGAGATCGGCGCCTGCACGAAGGTCATCGTGTCGTAGATCGCCATCAGTGAAGTGAACGATCCACCGGGCGAGTTGAGGTAGATCGAGATCTCCCGCTCCGGGTTCTCCGACTCCAGGTGCAGGAGTTGGGCGATGACCACGTTGGCGACCGAGTCGTCGATCTCGGTGCCGAGGAAGACGATCCGTTCGTTCAGCAGCCGGCTGAAGACGTCGTAGGTGCGTTCGCCCTGCGCGGTGCGCTCGATGACGTAGGGAACCGTGTACGAGCCCATGTCACAGTCCGATCCGTCGGCGGGAGGCGGCCGGGCGGATGTCGGCGACCGACTCCACCACCCGGTCCACGAGCCCGTACTCCCTGGCCTGTTCGGCGGTGAACCAGCGGTCCCGGTCGCCGTCGCGCGCGATGGTCTCCTCGCTCTGCCCGGTGTGCTCGGCGGTGATCCGCTCGATGGCCCGCTTGGTGAACCGGAGGTTCTCCGCCTGGATCTCGATGTCCGCGGCGGTGCCGCCGATGCCCGCCGAGGGCTGGTGCATCATGATCCGCGCGTTCGGCAGGGCGAAGCGCTTGCCGGGCGCCCCCACCGTGAGCAGGAACTGGCCCATGCTGGCGGCGAAGCCCATCGCCAGCGTCGAGACGTCGTTCGGGATGAGCCGCATGGTGTCGTAGACGGCCAGACCCGCGGTGACCGAGCCGCCGGGGCTGTTGATGTACAGGCTGATGTCGGTGCGCGGGTCCTCCGCCGACAGCAGCAGCAGCTGCGCGCACACCCGGTTCGCCGACACGTCGTCGACCTGCGTGCCGAGCAGCACGATCCGCTGGGCGAGCAGCTGCGCCGCGAGGTGGTCGTCGAAGGCGCTGGGCGGGGTGTCGCCCTCCGCCGCGCGGGGCGGGGGCGTGGTGAGCGGGGCCATCGGGACTCCTTGTCGGGGCGGGGGCGCGGAACTCGCCGTCCACTCCACTCTCGCCCCGGGAGGGCCCCCGGATGCGGCCGCTCTGCCCGCGGCGGATTCGCCGAGGGCAGAGGGGGCCGACGCCCTGCGCCGGTGGGGCCGTTCGGGCCCGCGGGGGTCAGCGGACCGCCGGGGTGAGCAGGGTGAGGGTGCGGGCGGTGGCGTCGGCCTCGGCCCGCACGCCGAGGGGCAGCGGGAGGTTGGGGCCCGCGTGGCCGAGGTCCACGCCGGCGAGGACGGGCAGCGGGCGGGGGCCGAGCACGTCCAGGACCACCTCGCGCAGCGACGGCTCCGTCCCGTCGGCGGCGCCGACCCGGTGCGGGGTGCCGACCACCATCGCCGCGATCCGGTCCAGGACGCCGGACAGCCGCAGCGCGTGCAGGTCGCTCCAGACCGCGGACAGCGGCCGGTCCACCTCCTCCCAGAAGAGCACCGCGCCGTCGAAGCGGCCTGCGGGGACGGCGTACGGGGTGGCCTGGAGGGCGACGAGCCGGTTGAGCAGACCGCCGATCAGCGGGCCCCGGGCGCGGCCGGCGCGCCAGCACTGCCAGGGCGAGAGCGCCGGCAGCGCCCCGGGCGGGGCGGGGGCGGTGAGCACCCGCAGGTACGCCTCGCGCAGGGCCCGGCGCGCGCCGTCCTCCTCGGGGCCCTGCCCGGGCCCGCCCGCGAAGCGCTCGTTCCACGAGCCGCCGAGGCCGTAGGTGGCCATGTCGGCGTGCACGCCGACCAGTCCGGTGCGGGCGTGCAGGGCCAGCAGCAGTTGGGAGACGTCGCTGCAGCCCAGCACCGGCTTGGGGTCGGCGCGTACGGCGTCCAGGTCCACCTGGTCCAGCCAGCCGGTCACCGCCTGCCCGCCGGTGTGCGCGACGACCGCCCGCACCTCGGGGTCGCGCAGCAGCGCGTTGAACTCGGCCGCCTGCTCGGCGGGACGGGCCGCGGCCCACCAGTGCCGGCGCCCCTCGGCTACCGACGGGCACACCCGCACCCGGAAGCCGAGTTCCTCCAGGACGGCGGTGCCGCGGGTCAGGAAGGGCCGGGCGTCGGCGTCCAGCGGACCGGACGGCGCGGCCACCGCCACCAGGTCGCCGGGGCGCAGGGCGCGCGGAAGGAGCAGGGCGGTGGACACGTGGGCGACCCCGGTTTCGCAGGTGGGCGGATCCGGCCGGGCCGGACGGGCGGGACACCCCGGCGGCCGCACCGGCCGGGCAGGTCGGACCGCAGTCTCGCCGCCGGGCGGCCCGGCGGCAACCGGTTTTCGCCCGCCCCGGAACCGGGCGGCTCCGGGGCGGCTCCGGCGCGGCGGCGGCCGCCGAGCGCTCAGCCCGAGGAGACCGGGACGACCGGCAGGACCGGCAGGACCGGCCGGGCCGGGAGTCGGTCCAGCGCGATCCCGAAGCGGGTGCGGTAGGCGGCGAGGGCCTCGTCGTCGGCGAGGGTCCGCTCGGTGCGCCCGCCGTCCGGGGCGGTGGTGATCAGGCGGTTGCCGCTGATGGTCACCCGGCCGCCGTCCGCGGTGGGCAGCGAGCAGGTCGTCGAGCGGGTGAAGTGGGAGTGCGGCGAGGTGGCCTGCCACCAGCAGGTCGGGGCGAAGTCGGCGAGTTCGTGCGGGCGCGGGCCCAGGCGGTACTGCGGCACGCCGTCCAGCAGGACGTCCAGGTCGCCGTGCCCGCCGGTCGGGACGAGGGTGAACGCGCCCTCGGCGTCGGCCTGTTCGCCGCGCTCGTCCAGGCGCAGCGGGTGGCGGCTGAAGCGGCCGAAGCCGACGTCGACCAGCCACGGCTCGTCGAGGTCCACCCGCAGGGCGAGGTGGTCGAGCGGCGGGCCGAGCCGTTCGCCGTCGAAGACGCGGGCGGCCAGCAGGCTGACCCGGTAGCCGAGTGAGGTGAGCAACGCGGCGAAGGAGCCGTTGAGTTCGTAGCAGAAGCCGCCTCGGCGGCGGGTCACGACCTTGGTCCGCAGGGCGGCGGGGTCGAGGTCGACGCCCTCGCCGAGGTGGATGCTCAGGTTCTCGAACGGGACGGTGCGCAGGTGCGCGAGCTGGAGCCGGGCGAGGGCCTGCGGGGAGGGCGCTCCGGGGTCGGGGAGGGCGATGCGGTCGAGGTAGGCGGACCGCTGGGCGGCGGTGAGGCCGGCGGGGGGCTGGTCGGGGTGTGGCGCGTGATCCATCCGGCCATTCCACCGGGGCGCGGGGCGCGGGGACATCGGCTTTTGGTCCTACGTCCACCCGGACGGCCGTGCGCGGCCACGGGTCGGCATCGCCCCCGGGCGCTGCCCCCGCTCTGCCCTTTCGGCCCTCGTGGACGCCCGCGCCGGGGCCGTAGTCTCGACGGCCGGGGGCCGGACGGCGAAACGGGAGGGCCGGGAAGCGTGCGCAAGGCCGTGACACACTCGGTGCCGCCGGTGCCGCCGGTGCCCGGGGCCGCGCCGAGGAGGCGTACGCCGCCGGGCCCGGCCGCGCTGCCCGCCGCCCCCGGCAGGGCGCCGTACCCGGCCGAACTCGCCGCCCTCCAGCGGACGGTGGGCAACGCGGCCGTGACGCGCCGGCTGCAGCGCCAGGAGGCCCCCGGGGTCAGGGAGCAGGCGCGGCGCGACGCCGCCGACCCGACCGGGCACGGCGAGTGGGGCACGTTCCGCGAGGACATGGCCCGGGCGGGCTTCTCCGGGGATGTCACGGAGATCGCCTGGCAGCTCGTCCTCGGCGGCATCGCCGACCAGGGACGGCTCAACGACGAGGCCATGGCGCGGTTCACCGAGCGCCAGGACCAGCGCGACCACCGCGCGTCGAACAGCTGGTACCAGGAGCTGGTGAAGGTCGTCGGCGACCACCTGGAGATCGACACGCCGACGCTGGCCCTGTGGTCGGGCGGCCGGGAGATCAGCGACTACGCCCTCGCCAAGGGCCACACCCCGCTGGAGGCCACCGCCTTCGGCGGCGTGGTCGACCGGCTGGCCCTGACCCCGGACTGGATGCTCAAGACGCCGATGTGGAACGTCCTGTCCAAGGCCTTCGTGAGCCGCGCCCGCGGCCCCGTCCACATCTTCCTGCGGGCCTACGACCCCGAGAGCGTCCTCATCGCGCAGGAGGTGCCGCAGCTGCGGGTGGTCATGGCGCTCGACCCGGCGGTGCGGCTCGTCTGGCACCCGGTGTACGCCGCGGCCGACGGCCGGCTGATGGAGATCACCAGGGGCCTCGACCTGGTCCCCGACGCGCCCTGTTCCACCCGCGACGCGTGCGTGGGGATCCTCTACGACTACCTGCGCCTCGTCCACGACCCGGCCAACACCCGCTCCGAGCGCGCCCACGCGGACATGAGCGCCCGCCTCGCCGCCAACGGCAACCCCCCGTAGCGCCGGCGGGCCGTCGCCGCTCTCCCGCGCCGCCCGTGCGTCACCCCCGCGAACGACGCCGCCTCCGGCGGGTCCTCGGGAGGACCCGCCGGAGGCGGTCGCGGCCGGGGGCGGCGCGGAGCCCGGACGGTGGCACGTCAGGCGGCGAGGTGCTCCAGCGTGAACAGCGTCGCCCGGTAGGAGTACTGGGCGACGACCGAACCGGCGGCGCCGTTCGGGTCGGCGACCGCGGCGAAGCTCCCGCTGTGGCCCACCCGCAGGATCACCTCGGACGAGCCGGGCGAGGTGTGCAGCATCCGGAACTGCAGGTTGCCGTAGATCCACCCCGAACAGGTGGACACGTTGAAGTTGGAGCCGTCGGCCAGCCCCTCGTTCGCGTCGGTCGGGTTCTGCTTCCAGATGCCCAGGCAGGCGTCCTCGTTCGACCGGTTGCGGAAGATGAAGAGGTCGCTGTCGTTCTCGTAGTGGCACAGCTTCCACTGCTGGTTGTAGCTGCCGGTGTCGGGGTTCTGGACCACCTGGCTCCAGGAGCTGACCAGGCTCTTCTCCATGAGCTGTCCGAACGGCGTCTTGATGCGGTAGTAGCCGTCGTCGCAGACGTAGTGGTGCCACTCGGTCGAGGACAGTCCCTGGGGCGCGGCCGAGGCGGGGGCCGTGAACAGGGTGAGGCCGGCCAGTGGGGCCAGGGCGGCGGCGCCGAGGGCGCGCAGTGCCGTTCCCCGGCGGGTGGTCGCGGGTCGCTGCGGGTTCGTCACGGTTTCCTCCGTCGTCGTCGGGTCGGTGGGCACGGTGGTCAGCAGCTGCTGATGAGGAGTTGGGCGGCCCGGCGCACGGTGCCGGCCGGTTGGGCGGGTGCGCAGCCGACCGAGCCGATCTCCGGGGACTCGTAGGTGGTGAACGTCCCGGGGGTCGGCGAGGAGGTGACCCAGATGCCGGTGGTGGGGCCGCCGGTCTGGGCGCAGACGCGGTTGACGTACTGGCCGGTGACGACGCGGGTCCCCCGGTAGAGGCCGTAGCGCCCGGGGTCATTGAGGTTCCAGACGTCGCTCACGGTCTGGCTGGTGGTGCTGGAGGTGGTCTTCTGGACCGAGAAGCCGACCTTGGCCTCGACCTTGAGCCACAGCGGGCCCGCCGAGGCGGTGATCTCGGTCCTGTTGTCGACGGTGGTGGTGACCGAGCTGACCCGGCTCAGGGTGTCGCTGTGCTGTCCGGTGGTGCCCGGGGCGACGTTGACGATCAGGAAGTCGGTGACCGTCGGGGTGACCTGCACGTTGAAGGCTTCCATCGTGGTGCGGTCCACGGCCGGGTTGCAGAAGGTCGGGAGGGTGTCGGCGTGGGCTGCCGGGGCGGCGCCGAGGCCCAGCAGGCCGACGGCGACGGCGGTGGTGGCCGAGGCGGCGAGGGTCCGCCGGCGCGTCCTGTGGATGAGGGTCATCTGTTCTCCTCCGTGCTCTGGGTGGATGGTCCGCACTCCTGCGACCGGAACCGCGCGGGTACGGGCGGGGCGCGGTGGTGCTCCCCGTCGCGCGGTGGTGCTCCGTCACGCGGTGGACGCCGCCCGGCCCGGAGACGATCCTGCGCAAGGCCGTCACGAATTCCTCACGACCGGCTCACGGTGCCGGGGCCTCGGGCACGGCCTTCCCCGTCCCCTGCTCCGCCCGTGCGTCGCCCCCGCGAACGACGCCGCCCCCGGCGGGTCCTGGGCGAGGACCCGCCGGGGGCGGTGGCGGGAGGGGGCCGTTCGGGGCCCGGGCGCCGGTCGGGCGGTGGTCAGGCCGGGAGGTGGTCAGGCCGGGAGGTGGGTGGCCACCAGGGTGGCGAACTCCTCGGGGGTGAGGATGCGGATGCCGAGCTCCTCGGCCTTGGCGCGCTTGGAGCCGGCCTTCTCGCCCGCGACCAGGAGGGTGGTGCGCTTGGAGACCGAGGAGGAGGCCTTGCCCCCGGCGCGTTCGATCAGTTCGTTCATCTGGTTGCGGGAGAGGTCGGCGAGGGCGCCGGTCATGCTGCCGGTGACGACGACGGCCTCACCGGCCAGCGGTCCGCCGTCGCCACCGTCGTCGCTCCCCTCGCCGGTACCGTTCCCGCCGCCGGTGCCGCGCTCCCCCGCCGCGGCGGCGGGGGCGGTCGGGGCGGTGACGGCGGTGCCCACGCCGAGGGCGGCGAGGCGGTCCAGCAGCGGGGCGAGGTCGACGAGTTCGGCGGCGACGACGCGGGCCTTCTCGGTGCCGATGCCGTCGACGCCGGCCAGGGTTTCGGCGTCGGCGGCACGGATCGCCGTCATGCTGCCGAAGTGCGCGGCGATGCGGCGGGACATGGTCCGTCCGGTGCCGCGGATGCCGAGGGCGCAGAAGACCCGGTTGAGCGGCTGGGTGCGGGCGGTGGCGATCGCGGCGAGCAGGTTGTCCGCGCTGGTCTCCCCCATCCGCTCCAGGGTGAGCAGTTGCTCGCGGGTGAGGGTGAACAGGTCGGCGAGGTCGGCGACCAGGCCGGCTTCGACGAGCTGGACGGCGCGGGTGCCGCCGAGGCCCTCGATGTCGAGCTGGTCGCGGCCGGCCGCGTAGAGGACGGAGGCGACGGCCTGGCAGTTGCGGCCGCGCGTGCAGCGCCAGCGCTGTTCGGTGGTGTCGATGGCGTCGCCGCAGCGCGGGCACGCCTCGGGGAAGGCGATCGGCTGCTCGGCGCCGGTGCGGGCGTCGAGCACCGGGGCCTCCACCCGGGGGATCACGTCGCCGGCGCGGTAGACGAAGACCTGGTCGCCGATCATCAGCCCGCGCCGTTCGATGTCGGCGGGGTTGTGGAGGGTGGCGAAGGTGACGGTGACGCCGTCGATGACGACGGGTTCGAGGACGGCGCGCGGGGCGATGATCCCGGTGCGGCCGACGTTCCACTCCACCCCGAGCAGCCGGGTGACCTTGTGCTGGGCGGCCAGTTTGCGGGCCACCGCCCAGCGCGGGGCGCGCGAGCCCAGGCCGGCCTCGGCGCGGTCGGCGGCCAGGTCGGCCTTGACCACCACGCCGTCGATACCGAAGGGCAGTTCGGCGCGCAGCGCGGCGATCTCCTCGATCCGCTGCTGGACCTCGGTGATGCCCGCGCAGTGCCGCGGGCGGGCATCGGTGGTGGCGGCGGTGTTGGCGCCGAGGGCGGCGAGGTGGTCCAGCAGGGCGCTGTGGTCGAGGCCCTCGGGGCCGACGGCGTCGTAGGCGAAGAAGGTCAGTTCGATCCGGTAGGGGCGGTCCTTGGCCCGCAGGGTGCCGGCGGCGCCGCTGCGGGGGTGGGCGAAGGGGGTGGCGCCGTGCTCGGCGCGCACCCGGTTGGCGTGCTCGAACTGCTCCTGGGTGAGCAGGACTTCGCCGCGCAGTTCGATGTCGGCGGGCTCGGTGAGCTCGGCGGGCAGGCCGAGGACGGCGTCGGCGGCGTGGGTGATGTCCTCGCCGGCGAGGCCGTCGCCGCGGGTGATGAGCTGCTGCAGGCGCCCGGCGCGGTAGCGGGCGGCGATGGCGAGGCCGTCGAGCTTGGGCTCCACGCACCAGGCGGCGACCGGCCGGCCCAGGCGCCGTTCGAGGCCGGCGGCCCAGGACTCCAGTTCCTCGGCGGAGAAGACGTTGTCCAGGGAGAGCATCGGCGCGCTGTGCGGGACGTCGCCGGTGGCGGCGCCGCCGGCGACCTTTCCGGTCGGCGAGTCGGGCAGGGCCTGGCCGGGGTGGGCGCTCTCGTAGGCGGCGATGGCCCGCAGCAGGGCGTCGTACTCGTCGTCCCCGAGCGGGGTGGAGCCGTCGCTGTAGTACGCGGCGGCGGCCCGGACGGCGGTGGCGACGGCGACGGCGTACGCGGACGGGGAGAAGAGCGGGGCTGCGGTCTCGATCATGGGGGAATCATGGCGGTCGGCACTGACAACGGCCCGGCGGTGACGGTGGCCGCCCGGGCGGTGGCGAGGATCCCCGACGGCGCGGTCGCCCGACGGGACGGCGGCGGGGAGGCCGAGTCACAGTGGATCTTCGACCGCACCGTCTGCGCCTTCCTCGGCGAGCGCACCGTGGCCCTCACCGACGCGGCGACCGTCAGGAAGGGCGACACCACCGGCCGGATGGCCGTCCTCGCCCGCGCCGTCGTCGACGCGGCAGGAACCCGCCCGTAACCCGGCGGATCCGGCGCAGTGGCCGTCCGCCCCAACACCTGCTGTTCTCCGGGACCTTCGAGCAACGGCGGCCGAGCACCGTGCACACCGCCTCCCACCCCGTTGCCCGTTGCCGCTTCGGCCAGGCCGAAGCGGCAACGAACGGCAGAGCGGGCCGCTCAGCGCGGAAAGTAGGCCGGGCCGACTTCCCGTGCTTGGCTCACCGCGCATGCGCTGAGCGTTCCCGCCTCAGCCGCCGACCGCCGCAGCGAGGGGCCCGCACCCGCGCAGGGCAGCCCGGGCCCGGGCGACGCCGCAGGCGGTGGCTTTGGCCCCGCTGCCGACCGCGACGGTTCTCGTACCGAGGCCCGCGCAGGCGCGGCAGATGCCGGGCCGGGGCACCGGGTCGTGGCAGCGGCCGCATTCGGCGTACGGCGTCGGCGGGGGCGCTTCGGGGCGTTCCGGCGGCAGCTTGCGCTGGAGCCGGTCGCGGAGGATCGCCGCCGGGCAGTGCATCGGCTGTGGCAGCCCGGGGAGCAGGACGTGGGCCAACTCGGCCTCGCCGCATCCCCGTTCCAGCCACTGCGAGACGAGCGGGGCCAGCGCCCGCGCCTCGGCCTCGCCGAGGCGCAGACGGGGTTCGGGCCGGATCACCCGGAACAGGGTGGCCACGGCGGCCCGCGTCCGTTCATCCGGGAGGGTGGGTTCTTGTCCCGGGTCCTTTACGGAAGGGGTGACAGCGCCGCCGGTGCCTCCTCCGCCGGAGTCCGGACGGGGGACAGCCGGTGCGCGGTGCGGGGTGTCGAAGACGTGGGCCTCGGACCGGACGGTGCCGTCGGGCATCCGGACCCTGTCGACCCGGTAGTACCCGGCGTCCTTCAGTTCTTTGAGCGCCCGCCGCACGGCGCCCCGTCCCTGCGGACTGCTGTCCGCCATCTGCCGCCCGTCCTCCCGCCACCCGTCGGGGCGGGAGAGGAGGTCGGAGAGGAGGCCGCGAGCGGTGTAGCTGAGCCGACGGTCCTGCAACAGGCCGTTGGGAAGAACGGTGAACGCGCGCACGTGCGCGCTACGATGAATCTGCATCTGGAGGTTCTGCTCCTGGTGCCCGACCCCGGGGTGTTCCACCACCGCCGGGGTCTCCTATGTTCTGTTGATGATGCGGAAAGTAGCACACCGATTACGCGGAGTGCGAACCTTTCTCGCGCGAAGCCCGGCCTCCCGCCCCACGCGCGCCCCCACCCCCGCGGGGGGGGGGGGGGGCCCCCCCCCCCCCCCCCCCCCCCCCCCCCCCCGCGTCACCGCCCCCCCCCCCACTCCCCGCGCAGCCGCTCCCGCCGCCGGCCGAGGGCAGCAGTGGGAGCAGGGGGCTCAAGCGTGGACGCGTTCGATCGCCTCGAAGATGTCCGCATCGGTCTCCTGCTGCCATGACGGCAGATCCGCCCAGTCGGCGACATAGCCCGGCTTCGGATTCTCGATGTGCTTGTGGATCTGGGCGATCCAGCACGTCGCGACGAACCGGCCCTTCTGCTCCCGGGTGAGCTTGGACGTGCTGCCGCCGCTCACGACGATGAAGTCACGGACCTGGCCGAAGACGGCGGCCGCGCACTCGCGCTCCCACTCGGGAGTCTCGGCCCACGCGGCGACATAGCCTGCCTTCGGCTCGCCCGGGTAGTGCTTCGACACACCGGCGATCCACGCTTCGCGGAAGATCTGCCCGTCGGACGACATGCGGTACTCCTTCGTCAGGCGGCGCTGTCGAGCGCCGAAATCTGCTGGTACAGAGCCGAGGCCCGGCCATCGGCCACGAGCGGAACGAGGCGTCTCCTGACCGCGTGCAACTTCCTGCCGAGGTAACCCGAGCCGGTCCGGTCGACCAACTCCAGGGCAGCACGAGTGTAGTGACTCGCCTGATCCAGATCGCGGCGCTCGACGCCGAGGGCCGCCAACTCCGCGAACACCGCTCCTCTGCGACGCAGCGACAGTTGCTGGGAGAGCGCGGATGTCAGTGCCTGCTCTGCCAGATCCGGTCGGCCGAGGGCGAGGTAGCAGGTGCCGCGTTCCTCGGCGAGACGCGAACCGTCGAACCGGAGCCAGCCGTCGTTGTGCGGCCGGCCGGACAGATCGTGCACCTGCTCGGCGGTACCCAGCGCCCGTTCGGTCGCTTCGAAGTCGCCGAGACCTGCGAATGCCTCCGCCTGGACCGCCGCAACCCAGTAGCGGGTCGAGAGCTGGCTGTCTCCTCGTTCCGCGACCTGAGAGGCCGCTGCCAGGATCGGAGCCGCGACGGCGAAACGGTTTTCATAGAGCTCCACAAAGGCGTGCCGCGTCAGCGCGCAGGCCCACAGGTCGAAAGCGCCGGCTTCCCTGCCCGCGCTCGCGGCGAGCGTGTAGCACTGAGCCGCGTCGGTGTACCGGTTCGCATCGAAGAAGATCTCACCCGCGAGCTGATACAGATCTCCCACCATCGAACAGAGCTGTCGGCGCGATTCGTCGCTCTGGCTTCCCCCCAGCCCCTCGGCGAGTAGGCCCAGTTGATGTTTGACCATCGGGTACACGGCCTGCTTGGAGTCGGAGAGCCCGAACAGCTTCCACAGGTGCGCGTTCACCTCCGGCCCGGCTTCTGTCAGTGACGTGGCCGTCCCGGATCGGGGCGAGGGCCTCTCGGCGCTTGGCAGGGCGATGAGCGCGCCGGTCGTGGCGAGCAGGCTCAGGACATCGCGACGCTTCATGTCGTCAGTATCACCAAGAGGCGGGGCGGCGGTGTAGGCCACCGAACAGTCAGGGGCTTTCACCTCTGGTGCGAGGAGGTCCGCCAGACCCTCGGGGGTGACCCTGAGGACCTTTGCCATCTTGGAGTGCACGTACCCCTGGGGGTTGGTCGCGCCGGCCTCCCAACGGGTGACCGTGGAGACTGCCACTCCCAGTTCGCCGGCGAACGCCTCCTGACTGTAGCCCAGTGCCTTGCGGCGCTGCGCGAGTCGCTTCCTCCTCGGAGTCACAACCGCCCCCGCTCGGCTCGAAGGGCTCCAGGTCACGCAGGGTAGTGAGCTGATTATGCCTGACCAATGCTCAACTTCTGCTCTGGTTCCCGACAACTCCCGCACCGTTCACTGGATGCAGCTACCCCCGGCACCGCTCGCTCCCCGAGCGGCCATGAAATCCGGCGCCCGTCAGGACAAGTCATACCGGGCCGGGTTCCCTCACAGCTGCTCGCCCCCGTCCGGGCGGGCAGCGCTGACTCCGATTGGAGAGGCTCATGACCACCTCCACCACGTCCGGCGTCGAGCTGGACGAGCTGGGCAGGTTCTTCACCGTCGCCGCGCGGCGGATCGACGCCGGTCAGACCGCGCCGGAGATGTTCTCCGCCGCCATCGACGCCGCGTGGCACCGGCTGGCCGCCGACCCGGCCGCGCACCAGGCGTTCACGCTCCGGCACGCCGGCCGCACGCTCGTCCACGTGGAGAGCTCCGGTACCGGCGTCGTCTCCTGGGTGAGCGCCTACGAGGAGGCGTACGGCCCGCTGCCCGAGGTCTGGTTCACCGACGCCGACGGCACGGTCAACGCCGAGGCTCTGGCCCGCTACCGCGAGAGCGGCGAGGTCCGGGCCGAGTGGAACTGCTCGCCCGAGCCGGGTGACGGCGACGGTGACGAACTGGTCCCGGTGGCGTCGCACCTGTGATCACCGCACTGTCCGACGGGGCGTCCCGGCCGACCGCCGGGGCGCTCCGCCTCACCGAAGCCCGGACAGAGAACCCGGCCGGCTTCGACGTGGACGGCTACCTCGCCGGGCTGGCCGAGCACTGCCCGTTCCTCGGGCCGTCCGTCCGGCGGTGCATGACCGGGTGGACCGTCTACGAGATCGCCCCGGGCAGCCACCGGTACGCGGTGGAAGCCGAGTTGTTCCACGCCGGTGTCCAGGCCGCTGAGTGGGTCCGCCCGCTGATGCCCCGGCCCTACGGCATCCTCGCCTGCGAGAACGTGGTGCTGACCGGGCGCTGCGAGGGGGTCGACCACCGTGAGTTGATGGCCTGGCCGCACTGGGCGTTGAAGCACCTGTACGCCCCGGTCGGAGTCATGTTCGGCAAGTTCCCCCAGGGCGCCGTCGAGCGCGGTCGGCGCGGGCAGGACATCCCGCCGCCGCCGTTCTCGTTCCTCCCGGTGCGGGCGGGAGTACGTCCCCTGGACCCGAAGTTCCTCACGGGGACGCCCGATCTCGCCGCAGCGCTCGCTATCGCGGCGGACGACGGCCGGGACGTCTTCGAGCACATCCCCTGCGAGTGGAAGGCAGTCAGACAATGGGCGAGTTCCTTGCCGAGGCGGCAGAAGCACTGAAGGCCGCGGAGGCCCTCTGCGGGCCGCCGGAGCTGACGAAGATCAGCGACCGGCGCGGCTCGGCGGTGTGGAAGGCCACCGGACCGCACGGCGCGGCGAGCATCAAGCTCGGCACCGGCGAGGCCGCCGAGGCCACTGCCCGCGAAGCCTCCGTCCTCGACCAACTCCCCGGCTACACCATGACCTCCGGCCGCTGCACCGACGGCGTCTGGTACGTCACCCCGTGGCTGACCGGACCTTCCACGTGGCAGATCTTCCGCCCGGTGCGCAAGGACGGTTGCCGGAAGGTAGAAGCCCTGGCCGCCGCCGTGGGCTTGTGCCGTGCCGTCGCCGACCTCCACGCCGCAGGGTGGGTGCACGGCGACCTCCAGCCCGCGCACGGCATCCACGGCGAGGACGGAACGGTACGCCTGCTCGACTTCGCCTGGACACGGCGGATCGACAGCACCCCGTGGACCACCTTCAACGGCACGATGATCCACCTCACCGCACCCGAACTGGCCGCCCGGATCATCAACGGCCCCCAACCCGTCCAAACGACCCTCACCGCCGACGTCTACGCCCTCGCCGCCACCCTGTGGACCTGCGTCACCGGCACATGGCCCCTGGACTACGCGACCGCCGGCCTCGAAACCGAAACGCCGGTGGACGAGATCCGCAAGGCCATCGCCCACCGGACCGTCCCGATGTCCACCGCGATGCCCTGGCCCGCCCTCCAGACCCGGCTGCGCCACGTCCTGCTGGCCGCCCCCGACGACCGGCCCACCGCCGCCGAACTGGCCGAGTCGACCGAAGCGGTGGACGGGTGATCGAGCTACGGGAACTGGGCCCCTACGACGCCAAGGCCCTCCTGCGGATCTACAGCACGGAGTCGACCAAGTACCTGGGCCGACCACCGATGGACACCGACGAGGCCCACCACCGACTGCGCGACATCGTCGCCGCTGCCGCGCAGTCGCCACGAACGCTGTACGTACTCGGCCTGGCCGTGGACGAAGACCTCGTCGGCGTCATCAAGCTCCACCGGCACCACCCGGTCGCCGCCATCAGCTACATCCTGCGCTCGGACGCCTGGGGCCGGGGCTACGCAACCGAAGGGGTCCGCAGGCTCCTCGCACTCGCCTTCGGCCACCTTGGTCTGCCAGAGGTCCGCGCCAAACACCGCGCCGACAACCCCGCCTCCGGCCACGTCCTCCGCAAGGCGGGGTTCATCCCGACCGGCGAGCGTTCCGGCTTCATGACCTACACCCTCGTATCGCCCGGACCAGGACACAAAACGGATCGGACGACCACCCCGCAGGCGGCGGAGGGGCTCTGCCGAGTTCCCACGAAGACCACTGACCCGATTGTCATGTAGAAGGTCCATCCCGGCGTCGACTGTGGCTCCATCGGACGCCCGGACCTTCCAGCCCCCGCTTTCGATCGACCTGCCAGTTCCACAGGCGACCGGCTGTTCGACTTCCTGCGCAGCAGACGGTTGGGTCCGTGCTCGGCGGCCCCGGCCATGAGGGCCGGGGCCGCCCAAGCTCGTTTTCGGGTGGGCTCGTGTGC
>NZ_JBSHAP010000069.1:47425-50806 GCF_053611565.1 Kitasatospora sp. NPDC054795 | reverse complement strand
CCGCCGCCCCCGCGGCGGCGGGGCGCACGGTTTGCGGGCGGGGGCGGCCGTCCGCCGCCCCCGGCCGTCGGCGTTCGGGGGGAGAGTGGAGAGCCGGGCGTCGGGGCGGGCCGGGCGGGGTCGTTGGGGGCCGGCGGGGCCGGTGCGGGCCGGTCGATCCGAGGGTCGGTCAGCCCGCGCCGACCAGCGTCGCCGGGAGGTAGCCGGAGGATATGCCCAGCTCCCACCCGTGCGCCTGGACCGCGAGGGCGGCGAGGGCGATCGGGACGACCGGGAGCAGGGTGCGGGGCCGGGCCGTCGCGGGCGTGCTGTCGCGGTGGAGGGCGAGGCGGGCGGCGAGTGCCTCCTCGAAGGCGGCCCGGTTGTCGTCCAGCAGGACCCGCAGCAGTCGCTGGTCCGGGCTCAGCCCGCCGGGCGCCGCCCCGGCCGCGGCGTCCAGGCCCCGGGCGGCGGCCGCGCGCTCGTCGGCGTCCGGCTTGCGGAGCGGGACGGGACCGGGGGCGATCCACGGCGACCGCTCTGTCTCCACGACGAAGAGGTACGAGCCGAGGGCCGTCATCCCGGCCAGGTCCGCAGGCTCGGAGACGGACGTCAGGTCCGAGTGGGGCAGGCCGTCGCGGACCGCGGGCGCGTAGTCCTCGACGAGCAGTGGGCCGAGCATGCGGTCGCGGTGCGGCAGCAGACCGCCGATCAGGCACATCGCGAAGGCCTCCACCCAGGTCGCGGCCGTGGGCGCGAAGTCCACGACCGCACCGAAGCGGACGTCCTCGCTGTCCAGCGTTCTGCCGATGTACGGGAAGGGGACGTCGAAGTCGCCCCGGGGGAAGCAGCCGAGCTGGAGCACGCCGAGGGCGCACTCGGCCGCCGTCCACAGGGCCGCGCGGGCGTCGGCTCCGGTGAGGGCCCCGTCCTCCAGGGAGAGGGCGGCGACGTGGTCGAGCAGCTCCTCGCCCATCGCGCGGACCGACCCGATGGTCAACTCGTCCTCAAGGTCGTACCAGTGGCCGAGCGCCCGGCCGCGGACGTCCCCCAGGGCGTCGCGGATCCGCTGCTGGACCACGGTGTGACGCGTCACTTCCCGCACGTGCTGGTGCCTCCCCGTCGGTGGTGCGGTCCGTTGTCCCGCGTACCCGTGCTGACGGAGAGGCACGCTAGCAGCGACCACTGACACCGGGAGCCGGCGCTCAGAGGAGGCGGGCCGCGCCGGTCTCGTGGAGGTGGACCAGCGCGTCGTAGGCCGGGCCGATCGCCAGACGCGGCAGCGGGTCGCTGCGGAACTCCGTCCCGGCGTCGTAGGTCGGGCGGGCGGTGTCCAGCCAGGAGCGGGTGGCCGGCGGGGCGGAGCGCAGGTCGACGTAGTAGTCGCGGGGGCGCACCCGGTCGAGGACGTACTCGTTCATTCCGGCGGTGGCCGGGGGAACGGTGACCTTCTTCCAGTCGGGGGCGAACGGGGAGTCCTTGGTGAGGAACGAGCCGCGGCCGAAGGTGAGGCCGATGGCGACGTAGCCCGTGCCGAGGGCGTCGCGCAGGTACTCGCCCTGGGTCCTGGGGTAGAGCTCGGGGTCGCTGCTCCGGTACCCGACATGGCCGTTGTGCGCGGACAGCAGCACCTTCCCGCCGGTACGGCGCTGCCACCAGAGGGTGTTGTCGGTCATCGCCCGGTCGCGGAGCTGCTGCATCGCGGCCACGTCGGCGGTGTCCTCCAGGTTCACCGCGCTGAAGGCGAAGGTCAGGGCGATGCTCCGGGCGTTCTGCACCGCCCACGCGTACGCCTCGTCCTCCTTGCCCCCGGCCCCGGCTCCGGCCGCGGGCCCGGCGGCGGTGACCAGCTCCAGCGTCCGCTGCGCCACGACGGCGTTCTGCCGCCGCTCGGCGAGCGGCCGCGTGGTGACGTAGCCGATGGCGTCGTCGAAGGGGCGCAGGCCGGCGTACAGCTGCTCCAGCCGCGGCAGCGACCCGGGGGCGGCCTCGCGCACATAGGCGGTCACCCGGTCGAAGAGCTGGTCGCCGATCGCGGGGAAGTCCAGGTCGTCGCCGAGGAAGTGGACCGGGCGCAGCGGGTGTTCACGGTTGTGGTCGCGCATCCAGTCGATCAGGTCGGCGAACTCCTGGCGCTCCCAGGGCGAGGTGCCCATCGTGTCCTTCACCAGCTGCCGGGCGTTGCCGCCGGTGCGGCCCTGGACGTAGTCGTCGATCCGCAGGCCGCTGGACCAGCTCGTCTCCAGGGCGAAGGTGGTGAACCCCTTCTCCTCGACCAGGTGGCGCAGCACCCGCTGCTTCAAGGTGAAGAACTCGTGCGCGCCGTGGGTGGCCTCGCCGAGCCCCACCACCGTGGCGTCGCCGATCATCGCGCCCAGCGGCCGCAGGTCGGTGGTCCGGCCCGTGGGTTCGGTGGACCGCAACGGGTGGGCGAGCTCGCCCAGTTCGCGGACCACGGTGGAGATCTGACGGTCCGTCCGGTCTGCACTGTCCGGCCGGTCGGCGCTCGTCGGCTGGTCCGCGCGGGCCGCGGGGGCGAGCAGGGCGGCGGTCGCGGCGGCCGCGGTGGCGGTCAGCAGGGCGCGTCGGTCGATGCGCTTGCCGCGCTCCTCGCTGCGTGCGGTCATGTCGGGCTGCTCCTCGGTTCCTCGAACCATCGGTCCGCCGGTCCGCCGATCCGTCAATTCGACGATTCGGGCAGCCGGTTCGATGGGTGCGGACGGTTCGCCGACGAATGCCGGCCAACGAATCGTCGATCACCGGGGGGCGGCGACGCACTGGGGAACACCACCGGATCCGGCGGGGGACAACCCCCGGGAGGTCCGGCGCTCCCGGCGGGGCGGGTCGGAGCGCGGGACCACCGTACGGACAACGGAAGCAGAAGACAACGGAGCGCGGGGGCTGCGGGGTTCAGGACGACTGGACACGGACACGGACGCGGGGCCCGGGCGGCCCCGCGTGCCCCCGCCCGGGGGTGCACGGCGGGGCCGGCGGGCGTTCGCCGGACGCGGTCGGTTCAGAGCGAGGCGGACCGGTGGGTGGGACGGCCGTCCAGGACGGTCAGCAGGACGGGGAGGTCGGCCAGTTCGGTGGCCGGGGTGGTGAGCGGGTCGGCGGCGAACACGGTGAGGTCGGCGCGGTGGCCGACGGTGATCCGGCCCGCCAGCTGCTCCTCACCGGCCGCGCGGGCGGCGTTGGCGGTCATCGCCAGCAGCGACTCCAGAGCGGTGAGCGCCTGGCCGGGGTTGTGCGGGGCCTGGCTCAGGTCGCGGGTGGGGCGGCGGTGGGGGGGGGCCCCCCACACCCCCCCCCGCGGGGGGGGGGGGGGGGGGGTAAAAAAAAAAACAAACCCCCACACAAAAAGACAACACGCAATGGGAGGTGTGGGATGTAAAAAAGGTG
>NZ_JBSHAP010000069.1:0-47416 GCF_053611565.1 Kitasatospora sp. NPDC054795 | reverse complement strand
AGCGCCGGGCCGGGGTTGTGCGGGGCCTGGCTCTGGGCGGGGGTGGGGGGGCGGGGGCGGGCGCCCGCCATGCCGCCCAGCGGCGGGTAGGGGGCGATCGGCCAGTCCGAGCCGAGGACGACGGTGGCGCCCGCGTCCCAGAGGTCCCGGCAGCGCCACGCGCGGTCGGCCCGCTCCTCGCCGAGGCGGCGGGACCAGTTGTCGGTGTGGTCGGCGCGGGTGAAGTCGCAGCAGTGGGTGGGTTGCATGGAGGCGATCACGCCCAGCTCGGCGAACCGCCGGACCACCGGGTCCGGAACGGTCTCGATGTGCTCGATCCGGTGCCGCACGGGGGAGGTCCCGGGCGTCGTGCCCCCGTTCGCCGCCGCGTTCCTTGCCGCGTTCCTTGCCGCGTTCGTCGGCTCGGTCGTCGTCGCCTTCTCGATCGAGTCGAGCGCGTGCCGGACCGCGGCGTCGCCGATCGCGTGGGTGGCGGTCGGGATCCCGGCGCGGTGCAGCTCCCCGATGACGTGGGTGTAGTGCGCCGGGTCCGGCCAGAAGGCGTGGGTGGACTCGCCGTGGCAGTCCGGGCGTTCCAGCCAGGCCGTCCCGTTGTCGATCGTGCCGTCCATGAACAGCTTGACGCCGTCCACCCGCCAGAGCCGACCGCCCCGGTCCTGCTGCGCGATCAGCGCGCGCAGCCCGTCCGCGTCCACGCCGGGCTGGCACCAGGGGGCGACGCGCAGCCGCAGCGGCAGCTCGCCCGCCTCGTCCAGGTCGGCGTAGAGGTCGAGACTGTCGCCGTTGGCGTCCATCGCGTGGCCGCCGGTGAGGCCGGTGGCGGCCACGGCGCGCAGCGCGACGGCGAGGCGGTCGCGGCGCTCGGCGCGGGTGGGCCGGGGGGCGGCGCGCTCGACCAGCTCGCAGGCGGCGTCCTCCAG
This sequence comes from Kitasatospora sp. NPDC054795, assembly GCF_053611565.1. NCBI lineage: Bacteria > Bacillati > Actinomycetota > Actinomycetes > Kitasatosporales > Streptomycetaceae > Kitasatospora > Kitasatospora sp. NPDC054795. Next base: position 46,496 of record NZ_JBSHAP010000069.1, on the reverse strand, counting down.
CAGCAGGCCGGTGGGGCGGCCCTCGGCGTCGCAGACCACCTCGGCGGCCTGGTCGAAGCTGCGCGGGCCGTCCACGCCGGCCAGCTCCAGGGCGCGCGGGCTGGCGAGCATCGAGTGGGCGTCGAAGAGCTGGAGCAGCGCCGGGACTCCGTCCAGGACGGACGCGAGGGCGGCGGACTCCACCGGACGGTCGCCGAAGACGTTCGGGTCCAGACCCCAGGCGTGCAACCAGGCGCCGGGGGCGAGGCGCGCGGCCTCGGCGGCGAGGGCGGCGCGGACGCCGGCCAGGTCGGTGCAGGCGGAGAGGTCCAGGCCGTGGGTGAGCTCGGCGCCGGTGACCGGATGCAGATGGCCGTCCACCAGGCCGGGGGTGACCACGGCGCCCTTGAGGTCGATCACCGTGGTCGTGGGGTCGGCGAGTTCGCGGACGGTGCGGTCGTCGCCGAGGGCGGCGATCCGGCCGTCCACGACGGCGAGGGCGGTCTGCGGGAGGAAACCGCCCGAGGCGGGGTCGAGCAGACGGGCGGAGAGGAGGACCAGGGAGGTGCGCACTTCGGCTCCAGCGGTGCTGCGGGTGGGGGCGGGGTGGGGTTGCGGGGGTGCGGAGGCTTCGGTCAGGACTGCTCGGCGACCGGGGCGGGAGCGGGGGGCGTGGGCGCGTCCGCCGGGCTCGTGGTGTCCGCGGGGTTCAGCGTGCCGTAGGCCAGGCCCAGTTCGCGTTCGGCGGTGGCGGCGGCGAGCCGGGTGACGGAGGACGGGTGGTCGCGCAGTCCGGTGTTGGCGTGGACGGCCAGGCCGTCGATCACGACAAGGATCCGAACGGCCGTCAGCACCGGGTCTTCGGTGCGGAATTCGCCCTGCTCGACCCCGGTGGCGATGACACCGCCGAGTCGGCCGCGCCAGCCGTTCTCCTGGTCGAGTACGCGCTCGCGCAGGACGGGGCGGTAGCGGCTGAGGTGGCGGGCGTTGAGCCAGAGCCGGCTCATGTCGTCGTAGGACGGGCCGGTGGTGCGGGCGAAGAAGCGCGCCAGGTGTCGCAGCGCGGACCCGTCCGGCGGCTCGGTGGGCAGCAGTGCCTCCAGCTCCGCGGTGGCTGCGCTGCCGAAGGCCTCGGCGACGAGGTCCTCGACGGCGGGGAAGTAGTGGCTGATCAGGCCGGGCCGGACGTCGAGTTGCTCGGCGATCCGGCGCAGGGTGATGCACTCCAGTCCCTCGGTGAGGGCGACCTCGGCCGCGGCGCCGACGATCTCCGCCCGGCGGTCCTCGGGGGACTTGCGAACCCGCTTGCGCTGAACGCTTGACGTCATGTTCCGGATGCTATTGAGTGTGCGACCAATAAGCAAGCAGGTGGGCACGACACCCCCACGGAGGGCCCCCAATGGCGTCCACGCTCCCGGACCACCCCCGCAATTCCCCGGACCTACCCCCGCACCCGGCCGCCCCGCCCCGGCAGGAACGGGGCGGCCGGGTCGAGGTCCACGGCATCGACCACATCCCCGATACCGAGCGGCGCGGGCGCGCCCGCGAACTGTTCCCGGTCTGGGCCGCGGCCAGCGTCAACTACCTCAACCTGGTGGTCGGCGGCGCCCTCGTCCTGAGCGGCCTCGACCTCTGGCAGGCCTTCGCCGTGGTCGTCCTCGGCAACCTGTTCTGGCTGGGCACCGGCCTGCTCGCGGTCTCCGGACCGGCAGCCGGCGCGCCCAGCGAGGTGATCACCCGCGCCATGTACGGCATCCGGGGCAACCGGGTGAACAATGCCGTCACCGGCTGGATGATCTCGGTCTGCTACTTCGCGCTGAACCTCGCCGCGGCCGCCGTCGCCGCCTTCTCGCTCGCCGAGGAGGCGGGAATCACCCCGACCACCCCGATCAAGATCACCATCGTGGTCGCGATCGTCGTGCTGACCCTCACCATCAGCGTGTACGGGCACGCCGTGATCGTCCGGCTCTACCTGCCGATCACCCTCGCCCTCACAGCGGCGTTCGCGGTGGTCGGCTACGCGATCGTCACCCACGCCGACCTCGCCTGGAGCCAGCCCGAACCGCTCACCGGCGGACGGCTCTGGGCGGCCGTCCTGGCCGGCGTCACCCTGATCGCCTCCGGCCCGCTCTCGTACACCACCAGCGCGGACTTCTCCCGCTACCTGCCCGCGACCACCGCCCCGCGAGCGGTCCTCGGGTGGACGGCCCTCGGCGGCTTCCTGCCCAGCGTGGTGGTCGGCGGCCTCGGCGTGCTCGGCGCCTCCGCCGTCGACATGACCGACCCGCAGGCCGCCCTCCGGCAGATCCTGCCCGGGTGGTTCAACCCCGTCTTCCTGCTCTCCCTCGTGGTCGGCACCATCGCGGTCAACGCCCTCACCGCCTACAGCGCGGGCCTCGCCCTCCAGGCCGTCGGAATCCGCATCCGCCGCACCCTCAGCGTGCTGGTGGACGGCGCGGTCGCGGTCTCGCTGACGCTGTACGCCCTGCTGGTCTCCAACTTCCTCGACACCGTCAGCAACGTCCTCCAGCTGACCGTCGTCCTCCTCGGCCCCAGCACCGCCGTCTACGCCACCGACATCCTGCTGCGCCGCAACCGCTACGACGGCCGCGCCCTCGGCGACGAGAGCCCCGGCAGTCCCTTCTGGTACCGCGCCGGTGTCAACCCGGCCGGCGCCATCGCCCTCGCGGGCGGCGTCACGGCAGCGGCGCTCGGTGTGGACACGCTCTATACGGGTCCGTTGGCGGCGTTGGCCGGGGTGGATCTGGCGTTGCCGGCGGGTGTGGTGGTGGCCGCGGTGCTGTACGGGGTGCTGATGCGTCGGCGTGGAGTGTAGCGCGCGGCGGTGTGCCGGGCTGCCGGTCGCCAGCCCGCCCGCCTGCTTGCCCGCCTGGCCGCCCGCTCATGGCGGGTGGCCGAGCGGTGCGGCCGGTTCGGCCGGTTCGGGGGAGCGGGTGGGACCGGGTGGCCAGAGGAAACGGCAAGGAGAGTCGATCCCCCTGCCACTATCAAGCTACAGCGTGACCCGGGGCTTGCGGCAAGGCCCCGGTCGTGGCGCAGAATCCCGACCGTAAGGCCATGACCTGCGGAAACGGGAGTCGTGAAATGCGCGTGTTGATGACGACATGGGGATCGCGCGGGGATGTCGAGCCGCTGGCGGGGCTGGCGGCGGCGCTGCGGGGGCTCGGCGCGGAGGTACGGGTGTGCGCGCCGCCGGACGAGGAGTTCGCGGCTCTGCTGGCGAGGGTCGGGGTGCCGCTGGTGCCGCTCGGCCCGTCGGTGCGCTCGATCGTCGCCGGTCCCAGGCCGCCGACGGCGGAGGACGCGTTCCGGCTGGCCCGCGAGCTGGTCGGCGCGAGGTTCGAGACGCTGACCGCGGCGGCCGAGGGCTGCGACGTGCTGCTGGCGACCGGCCTGATGCCGGCCGGGGCGCGGGACGTCGCGGAGAAGCTCGGCCTCCACTACGTGCTGGCCTGCTTCCACATCTTCGGACTGCCCTCGCGGCACTTCCGGCCCGGCCGGCGGCCGGGCACGCCGTCCCCGCAGGAGGAGACCGACTACCGGAAGCTCTGGGAGCAGGACGCCCAGCGGGTCAACGGGCTGTACCGGGAGGCGCTCAACGACCACCGGGCGGCCATCGGTCTGCCGCCGGTGGAGAACGTCCGCGACCACGTCTTCACCGAGCGGCCATGGCTGGCGGCGGATCCGACCCTGTGCCCGTCGGAGGGCATGACGGAACTCGACGTGGTGCCGACCGGGGCGTGGATCCTCCCCGACGACCGCCCGCTCCCGGCCGACCTGGAGGCGTTCCTGGACGCCGGTGAACCACCCGTGTACGTCGGCTTCGGCAGCATGGCCGCGCACGCCCCGGAGGGCATCGCGCGGGTGGCCGTCGAGGCGAGCCGTGCGCACGGCCGCCGGGTGCTGCTCGCCCGTGGCTGGGCCGGGCTCACCCCGGTCGACGACCGCGAGGACTGCCATGTCGTCGGCGAGGTGAACCAGCAGGCCCTGTTCCGCAGGGTGGCCGCCGTCGTCCACCACGGCGGCGCCGGCACCACGACGACCGCGGCCGTGGCGGGCGCGCCGCAGGTGGTCGTCCCCCGGATCGCCGACCAGCCGTACTGGGCCGCCCGGGTCGCCGAGTTGGGCATCGGCGCGGCCCACCTCGACCGGATGCCGACCGTAGACTCGCTCTCCGCCGCGCTCGGTACGGCCCTGGCGCCCGGGACCCGGGCGCGGGCGGGGGACGTGGCCGGCGCCATCCGCACCGACGGGGCGACGGTGGCCGCGAAGCTGCTGTTCGAAGCCGCGGGCCGGAAGGTGCCCGCCGGGTCCGGGTGAGTGTCCGGGGAACCGGGCCGCGCAGGTGCCGGGTGAACGGTGGCACCCGGTGAACGGCCGTGCGGGCCGGGTGAGTTCGATTCCGGATCGGTCTCCTTCCGATCGATCAGGGGGGGTGTCGGCCCGCGCACGGCCGGTTCCGGCATTGATCCGGCGACCGGCGGCCGGGTGTCGGCAGGGTCGGTTAGGGTGCCCACTTGCGCGCCCGGTCACCGCAGGCCATGCGCGAGGGGAGGGCGGCATGACCGACGGTACGCACGGGGGAGTGGGACAGGACGGGGACGGCATCCAGTGGCTCGCCGACATCGGCCGGCCGGCCACGGGCCGACCGTCAACGGGGCGCCGGTCGACCGGCCGACCGTCAACGGCCGGACCCGACCCGGACGGTGAGGTCGGCGGCGTCGTCTTCGCCCGGGGGATCACGCCCCAGGAGCTCGCCCGCCGGATGGGCGCCGACCCGGCCACCGCGACCGAGCCGATCAGCGACACCGAGATCCGGGACCTGGACATCGAGGTCTACCGCCCCGGTGACGACGGCGACGGCGTGATCCGGGTCGGCGATTGTGCCGGCTGGTCGTTCGCGATCGAGTACGGCGACTCCACGGGCGGCGAACTGCTCATCGAGATAGCGCGCGAGGGCGTCGAGGTGGTGCACTTCCGCCCGATGCCGGAGCAGCGGCCGGCCCTGCTCGACTACGCCCGGGACGGCGCCGTGCTGTGCGGCTTCGGTCTGGGCGAGGAACGCTGGCGCTGGGGCCAGGAGCCGGACCTGCTGGTGCCGGACCTGGTCGCCGCCGGAGTCCTGGAGGCCGACGGCGTGACCCCCCGCGACCCCGGGCGTGAGCCCGAAGGGGACGCCCGCCGCCGCGCCCTCGGTGCCGTCGAGCGGCGCTTCGGGCTGAGCCTGCCCCGGGCCGCCCTCGGCGGGCTGCGCCTGCCGGCGTACGCGGTGCGGGGAACCCCGGGCATGGCGCTGCGCTGAGGGGGTGCTGTGCCGGTGCCCCGCAGCACCGATGGCCCACGAAGCGTTGACGCGGGCGCGGAGGAGGACCCGGCGGACGGAGGGCAGGGCGAACCTCAGACGCGGGACCGACAGGAACGGGAGCGACAGGAACGGGAGCTGCGGGAACGGGAGCGGCAGGCCCGGAAGCGACGGGAACAGGGTGGTCACGGCAGGGTTCCTTTCCGGGCCCCACCGGCGGGGCCCCGATGGCCGTCATCCTTGCGCGCCGGCTGCTCGTCGCACATGTGCCGATCGGGAGGTTCCCGAGGCGCAATCCCGCCGGTGGCCCTGCCGATCGGCAGGGCCAGGGCAGGACGGGGGCCGGGGAGACGCGCCCCCACCGTCGTCGCGAGCCTCCGCAGTCGGGCCGTGCGGCCCCGTCCTTCACCCGGTCGGCCGGTGGAATCCGGTTCGGCGCACGCCCCCGTCCAGGGGGTTCCACCAGGCATCCGCGGGATCCGGCCCCTAGGGTCTGTGGTGCGTCGACGAACCGAGCGTCGGGCGTACGCCGTCCCGCCGAGCGCCGGGGCGTCCGGCCGGCCCGAGGCCGCGTGCCGAGCGCCAACCGACCCGAGAGGTGGACCCACCCCATGCACACCGTCGTCCGCGGCGCCGGAGCGTTCGGCCTGGCCGCCCTGCTGCTCACCGCCGCCACCGGCTGTCAGGGCGACGGCTCCTCCGCCGCCGAGCCCGCGCCCACCTCCGCGGCCGGCGGCGCGGGGACGGGGACCGGCGCCGCCACCGGAGCGGCCGCCCAACAGCTGGACTGGCACGCCTGCTCCGCCCCCACCAGCGCCCAGGGCAGCGGCACCGCGCCCGCCGCCGAGGACTGGCAGTGCGCCACCCTCAAGGCCCCGCTGGACCACGGCAAGCCGGACGGTACGACGGTCGACCTCGCGCTGATCCGCAGCCGGGCCAAGGACGAGGAGCACCGGATCGGCTCGCTGCTGTTCAACTTCGGTGGCCCCGGCGCCTCCGGCGTGGCCGCCCTGCCCGCCCTCGCCGCGAGCTACAGCTCCCTCAACTCCCGCTACGACCTGGTGAGTTTCGACCCGCGCGGAGTCGGTGCCAGCGCCGGGGTGACATGCCTGGACGACCGGGCGATGGACGCCGCCACCGCCGCCGACAGCACCCCCGAAACCCCCGAAGCGGTGAAGGCCCTGGACGCCGACAACGCGGGCTTCGCCGCCGCCTGCGAGCACAACTCCGGCGCGGTGCTGCCGTACGTGGACACCGAGAGCGCGGCGCGCGACCTGGACCTGATGCGGCAGGTGCTGGGCGACCAGAAGCTCTCCTACTTCGGCATCAGCTACGGCACCCAGCTCGGCGGCGTCTACGCGCACCTGTTCCCGCAGCAGGTCGGACGGATGGTGCTGGACTCGGTGGTCGATCCGACCAAGGACCCGCAGCAGTCCGCGCTCGGCCAGGCCCAGGGCTTCCAGCTCGCTCTCGGCGACTTCATGAAGGCCTGCGCCGCCCAGGCCGGGACCGCCTGTCCGACCGGTGCGGGCGGCGACGACGGCAGCGCGAAGGTCGAGGCACTGGTGCAGAAGCTGGCGCAGTCGCCGCTGCCCACCAAGCAGGGGCGGCAGCTCACCGAGAGCCTGGCCGTCACCGGTATCGTGGCCGCCCTGTACAGCCAGGGGACCTGGCCCGCGCTGGCCACCGGGCTCACCGAGGCGATGGAGCTGGGGACCGGCGACACGCTGCTCCAGCTCGCCGACCGGCTGAACGGGCGAGACGCGCAGGGGCACTACACCAACCTGAACGCCGCGAACCGGGCGATCAACTGCGTGGACGCCCGGCAGCGCTACTCCGACCAGGACGTGCAGCAGCAGCTGCCGCAGTTCCGTGCCGCCTCCCCGGTGTTCGGGTCCTTCACCGCCTGGGGCCTGACCGCCTGCACCGGCTGGCCCGTCCCGGGCAGGGCCGCCCACCCGGAGGTCTCCGCGCCGGGCGCCGCCCCGGTCCTGGTGGTCGGCACCACCGGCGACCCGGCGACCCCGGTGGAGGGCGCCCGCACGATGGCGGAGCAGCTCGGCGCGGGCGTCGGCATCACCGTCACCCTGCAGGGCGAGGGGCACGGCGGCTACAACACCGGCAACCCGTGCCTGAAGCAGACCGTGGACGCCTACCTCCTGGACGGCACGGTGCCGGCGGACGGGACGACGTGCGGCTGAGTGGCCGGGCGGCGGGAAAGTGGCCCACTGCGGCAGCTGTCGATTGGCTCTGGAGAGTGGGCCACTCGGTCCACTAGCCTCTCCGGTGTGACGAACGATGTGACGAACGATATGACGACCGGCGCGCCCGCCCAACAGCTTGCCCAGCACCTCGACCAGCACCTCGACAACGGCCACCGGGCCGACAGCGACACCGTCAAGGTCGACTTCTACTTCGACCCCGTCTGCCCCTTCGCCTGGATAACCTCCCGGTGGATCCTGGAGGTCGATCGGCAGCGCGAACTCGACCTGAACTTCAGGGTGATGAGCCTGTCCGTCCTCAACGAGGGCCGCACCGACCTGCCCGAGCGCTACCAGCGCCTGATGACCACCGGCTGGGGCCCCGTGCGGGTCTGCATCGCCGCCGCCGAACAGCACGGTCCGCAGGTGCTGCGCGAGCTGTACACCGAGCTCGGCACCCGACTGCACGACCAGGACCGCGAGGCCGACGACGCCGTCATCCGCGAGGCGCTCGTGGCAGCGGGGCTGCCGGAGGAGCTGGCCGAGGCGGCGAACAGCACCGCGTACGACGAGGCCCTGCGCAAGAGCCACCACGAGGGCATGGACCCGGTCGGCGAGGAGGTCGGCACGCCGACCATCCACGTGGACGGCGTCGCCTTCTTCGGTCCGGTGCTGAGCGCCATCCCGCGGGGCGAGGACGCCGTACGGGTCTTCGAGGGCGTGCGGCTGCTGGCCGGGTACCCGAAGTTCTTCGAGCTCAAGCGGACCCGGACGGGCGGGCTCGACTTCTCCTGAGCCACCCGGCGGAGGCCGCGCCGAGCCCTCGCCGTGCCCTCGCCGTGCCCGCAACGTGCCCCCTCGGTGCCCGCACGGACGGAGGACTGCCGCGGGCCCGGCCTCCGCCCGTCAGCCCCGGCGGCGCTGCTTGATCCTGATCGGCCCCGACCGGGGGTGGCCGATCACGGTCAGCACCGGGGCGCCCGGCTCCGCCTGCTCGGCGGCCTTGTTGACGATGTTTCCGGTGTTGGTGCTCGACGGGTCGATCCGTACGCCCCAGCCGCGCGGGACGATCAGCCGGATGTGGCCCATGCCGGTCGACGCCTCGACCGTGATCTCCTGGTGGGGGCACACGGCCTCGGTGAAGTCGACCGTGAGCAGCGAGATCTTGGTCTCCGCGACGATCCGGCGGGGCACGGACCAGCGGCCGCTCTGCACCATGTTGTTCATCCGGGGCCGGAGTGTGAGGACCTCCTCCGCCGCGGACGCCTCCCGGGCCTCCACCCGGCCGCCGAGGTCGGCCACCAGGATGTCGAGTTCGCCGTACGTCCGCGCGGCGTAGGTGCGGTCGAGCCGCTCCTCCAATTCCCCGAGGTCGATGCGGCCGTCACCGGCGGCGACCCGCAACTGCTCGGCCACCGCCTCCCGGTCGCTGTCCCCGGCCCGGGGTTCCACGGCGGCCTCGGGCGTCTTGTGCAGGGCTGGCAGTTCCTCGTTGACCATGCGGCTACTCTAGGTCACGAATCGTCCTGGTGGGCGGCTCGATCGCCAACTCCGCACAGCCCGAGGATCCTTGAGCGCGCCCGGAGGAGCGGCCGAAGAAGCGGCCGGCGGGGACGGTCGGAGGGGACGGCCGAGGACGCGGGTCGAAGGGCCGTCGAGGACGCGGCCGCCTCGGCCGGAGCGGCCGGGCGAAGGCTTCGCCGGGTGCGGTGGAAGCGCCCGGCCGGCTTCCGCGAACCGTTCGCGACGGCCCGCTCCCACGTACCGGACCGGCCTTCGACCTGCCCGAGTCCGCCTCCCGTGCCGACGCCGAGCCCGCCGCCGAGCCCGCCGCCCGAGCCCGATCCGGCGCTGCGGGCCGTGGCGCCGAGCGGGTCGCTCTCCCCCGAGTGGACCGTTGCCACCCCCTTCGGGCTCCCGTCCGGGCCCGGACCGTCCGACCATGGAGGGGCGGAGGCTGTTCGGCCCCCCCGAGAGGCGGTGAGCGTGGATGATCGTACGAATCCGGCTGCGCGCTGTCCGTCACTCCGCGACTCCACCCGGTCCCGGTTCCAGCCCCGGCGCCGACCCCGGCTCCGACCGGGGACCCGGTTCCGGCCCCGGTTCCGGCGCCGACCGCGACTCCGACCCGGGCCCGCGCCCGAGGCAGAGCTGGGGCCAGCCGCGAGGCCCGAGCCCCGGGCAGGGCCCCGGGCAGGGCCCCGGCCAGGGCCGGAACCAGGGCCCCGGCGGCCCGGCCAAAGCTCCGCCTCCGCCGTCGTGGCGCCGCTGGCTGCTGCCCGTCGCGGTGCTGGTCACGATGCTCCTGCTGGTGCTCTTCTCCAGTTCCGGCAAGCCCGGCACGCGCTACGGCTACTCCGACTTCGTGAGCCGGGTGGACTCCGGCCAGGTGCAGACCGTGAACGTCAACGACACCGGCGGGGTGAGCGGCACGCTCAAGGACGGCACCCACTTCACCAGCCAGATCCCCACCGCCCTGGACACCTCCCGGCTCAGCAGCGCGCTCGCCGACCACCACGTGGCCGTCACCGGCAGCCGGAGCAGCAGCGGCTCGATCTGGTCGACCCTGCTGCTGTTCCTGCCGCTGCTGATCTTCGGTGCGCTCTTCCTCTGGTCCGGCCGGATGGCCGCCCGCTCGCTGGGCGGCGGCCTGAGCGCCATCGGGCGGTCCCGGGCCAAGATCATCGAGGCCGAGCGGCCGGACACCGGTTTCGCCGACGTGGCCGGGTACGAGGGGGTGAAGCAGGAGGTCAGCGAGGTGGTCGACTTCCTGCGCAGCCCGGAGCGGTACGCCGCCGCCGGGGCCAAGGGGCCACGTGGGGTGATCATGGTCGGGCCGCCGGGCACCGGCAAGACCCTGCTGGCCCGGGCGGTCGCCGGCGAGGCCTCGGTGCCCTTCCTGTCGGTGACCGGCTCCGGCTTCGTGGAGATGTTCGTCGGCGTCGGCGCCTCCCGGGTCCGCGACCTCTTCGACGAGGCCCGCAAACGCGCACCGTCGATCATCTTCATCGACGAGATCGATGCCGTCGGCGGCCGGCGCGCGGGCGGCACCCGGTTCGGCGGCAACGACGAGCGCGAGCAGACCCTGAACCAGCTGCTCGCCGAGATGGACGGCTTCGACCAGAGCACCGGCATCGTCGTCATCGCCGCCACCAACCGCCCGGACGCCCTCGACCCGGCCCTGCTGCGGCCCGGCCGCTTCGACCGGCAGGTCACCGTCCCGCTGCCCAACCAGGCCGAGCGGGCCGCCATCCTCGCCGTGCACTCCCGCGGCAAGACCCTGTCCCCGGACGTCGACCTCGGACGGCTCGCCCGCGGCACCCCCGGCTTCTCCGGCGCCGACCTCGCCAACCTGGTCAACGAGGCCGCCATCAACGCTGTGCGCGCCGACCGGGCCACCCTCACCGCCGACGACCTCGACACCGCCCGCGACCGGGTGCTGCTCGGCCGCCGGGAGTCCTCCAACGCGCTGCTGCCCGAGGAGCGGCACGCCGTCGCGGTGCACGAGTCCGGGCACGCCCTGATGGCCGCGCTGTGCGAGCGCGCCGACCCGGTCGCCAAGGTGACCATCCTCCCGGCCGGCGTCGCCCTCGGCGCCACCGAGCAACTGCCCGAGGCCGAGCGGCACCTGTACAGCGAGGGCTACCTGACCGACCTGCTCACCGTCCAGCTCGGCGGCCGCGCGGCGGAACTGGTGGTCTTCGGCGAAGGCTCCACGGGCGCCGCCAACGACCTCGCCAACGCCACCTCGGTCGCCACCCGGATGGTCCGGGAATTCGGCCTCTCCCCGGAGCTCGGGCCGGTCGGCTACTCCAGCGGCACCCCGCACTACCTCGGCGACAGCCCCGAGGACCTGCTGCGCCGCCCGTACTCCGAGCAGACCCAGCGCGCCGTGGACGAGGCGGTGGCCGGCCTGCTGCGCCAGGCCGAGCGGCGGGCCCTCGGCCTGCTCACCGAGCACCGGCACCACCTGGACGAGCTGGCCGCGCTGCTGGTGGCCCAGGAGACGGTGGACGGCGCGGTGGTGCTCGACATCCTGACGCACCCGGCGCCGGGCCCCGAGCGGCCGGTCTCGCTGCGGAAGCCGGACGGGCCGGCGGACGTGGACAGGGCGGCGGACGCGGACGGGCCGGCGGACGCGGACGGGCCGGGGGAGACCCCCCGCCCGTGACGGCCGCATCGCCGGTGGTCGTATCCTCGTGACCGCGCCACCCACCACCGTCCCGAGGAGTCGGAATGACCGAGCCCCTGCCCGCCGACGTCCAGCGGGAGATCGCCCGTGCCCTCGGGGTCGCGCCCGTGCCGGACCCCGCGACGGAGGCCGAGCGCCGGGTGGAGTTCCTGGCCGAGCAGGTGCGGACCACCGGCGCGCGCAGCCTGGTGCTGGGCATCAGCGGCGGCGTCGACTCCACCACCGCCGGACGGCTCTGCCAGCTCGCCGTCGAGCGGCTGCGGGCCGAGGGCCGCCAGGTGACCTTCACCGCGATGCGGCTGCCGTACGGTGTCCAGGCTGACGAGGCGGACGCCCAGCTCGCGCTCGGCTTCATCCGCGCCGACGAGGTGCTGACCGTCGACGTCAAGCCCGCCACCGACGGCGCGCTCGCCGCTCTGAAGACGGCCGGCCTGACCTACACCGACCACGGCCACGAGGACTTCGTCGGCGGCAACGTCAAGGCCCGCCAGCGGATGGTGGCCCAGTACGCGGCGGCGGGCGCCAAGGGCGGGCTGGTCGTCGGCACCGACCACGCCGCCGAGGCCGCCGTCGGCTTCTTCACCAAGTTCGGCGACGGCGCGGCCGACGTGATGCCGCTGTCCGGCCTGACCAAGCGGCAGGTGCGGGCGATCGCCGAGGCGCTGGGCGCACCGGCCGAGCTGGTCAAGAAGGTCCCGACCGCGGACCTGGAGAACCTCGCCCCCGGCCGCCCCGACGAGGACGCCCTCGGGGTCGGCTACGACGAACTGGACGACTTCCTGGAGGGCCTGCCGGTCAGCGAGGACGTCTTCCGCACCGTCCTCGGCCACTACCGCCGCACCGAGCACAAGCGCAACCTGCCGGTCGTCCCGCCCGTGGCATGACCGGCCCCGACGAGCGCGCCGCCGGGGCCGTCCTCGGGGCCGCCGTCGGCGACGCCCTCGGTGCCCCCTACGAGTTCGGCCCGGCCGGCGTCTTCTCCGCCCGCTTCCCGGACACCCCCGGTGACCTGGTGGCGGGCGGCGGCTGGGGGCTCGGCGAGGCGACCGACGACACCCAGATGGCCGTCCTGGTCGCCGAGTCCCTGATCGAGCGGGAAAGCCTGGACCTCCCGGACGTCTTCGACCGGTTCCGCCGCTGGGCCGCCGCCGACCCCCAGGACATCGGCATCCAGACGGAAGCCGTCCTGACCAGCGGCCTGCCCTGGGACCTCGCCGCCGCCGTCCACTTCAACACCACGCTGCGCGCCGCCGGCAACGGCGCCCTGATGCGGGCCTCGACCTCCGCCGTCGCGTTCGCCCGCGCCGGGCGGCGGGCCACCATGGACGCGGCCCGGCGCATCGCGGCGCTGACCCACGGGGACGGGGCCGCCTGGGAGGGCTCGGCGATCTTCCACGAGCTCGTCCGGCTCGCGCTCCACGGCGCCGACCCGCTGGCCGAGCTCCCCGCCGTCCTCGCCCACGTCGACCCCGGCCACCGGGAGCGCTACGCCACCGTCCTCGCCCCCGACTGGCACCCGGAGCGCGCCACCGAGGCCAACGGCGCGGTATGGCCCTGCCTCGGCTCGGCGGTCTGGGCGCTGCGCACCACCGAGGGCTTCGAGCAGGCGCTGCGCGCCGCGATCGACCTCGGCGGGGACACCGACACCGTGGCCGCCGTCACCGGCGGCCTGGCCGGTGCCCGGTACGGCCTGGCGGCGATCCCGGAGCGCTGGACCGGGCCGCTGCACGTCGAGCTGCCCGGGTTCGGCGGGCGAGTGCTCCGCGCGCCCGAACTGCTCGATCTGGCGCGGAGGTTGGCGGCCTGGGAGGCCGGTGGCGCGGATCGGGGCAGCGGGGGTGCCCGCCGGCGCGACCGGTAACGCGGTGCCCGGCGCCGGCGGATGAGCGAGGAGCGCGCCCGCCCGCGTGCCCGGCCACGGTGCCGGGGTACGGCGCGGGGGCCAAGGGGCGGGGCTGCCACGATGGGGGTGTGCGGCCCATTCCGGGGTCGGCGCGACCGGCGTGCGGCCGGTTGACGAGCGGGGGACGAAGTGATGACGGTGGATCGGCTCGCGGTGGTGTCCGGTGGCGGTACCGGGATAGGCCGGGCGATCGCGGCGCGGTTGGCCGGGGACGGGTACCGGGTGGTGATCCTGGGCCGCAGGCCGGCCGTGCTGGAGCAGGCCCGGGAGGAGATCGAGCGGGCCGCCGGTCCGGGGCGGGTCGTGCCGGTCGCGGCCGATCTGACCGCCCCGGCGGCGGTCGAGGCGGCGGCGGCCCGGATCACCGGACTCGGGCCGGTGGACGTGCTGGTGAACAACGCGGGTGCGATCGTCACCCCGCCGGCCGACGGCAGCCTGGGCGCGCTGGCCGCTTCCTGGCGGCGGGACCTGGACGGCAACCTGCTCACCGCCGTACTGCTGACCACCGCGCTCCAGGACGGGCTGCGCCGTCCCGGCGGCCGGCTGGTGGTGGTCAGTTCGGCCGCGGCCCAGCGCGGTGGCGCGGGCCCGCACTCGGCGGGCTCGTACGCCGCCGCCAAGGCCGCGCTGCACGGCTGGGCGTTCGGTCTGGCCCGGCAGTTGGGGCCGGACGGGATCACGGTGAACGTGCTCGCGCCGGGTTACATCGAGGGCACCGAGATCTTCGGCGCCGGCTGGAGCGAGGAGTTCCACGCCCGGAAGGTCGCGGACACCCTGGTCGGTCGGGCGGGCACCCCGGCCGATGTGGCCGAGGCGGTCGCGTACCTCGCCTCCCCGGCCGCCGGGTATCTGACAGGTCAGGTGATCGGACTCAACGGCGGTGCGGTGCTGGGACGTTGAGTCCGGGCTTCGGGGGCGGCCGGTCAGTCCCCGTCGGCGTCGGGCTCGGAGGTCGGGCTGGATGCGGCGCGGAGGGCGAGCTTGGCCTCGGCGGTCGTCCAGTCGGTGGCGATCGCCTGCTGGGCGGCGGCCAGGGTGACCTGGCCCTTGCAGATCGCGGTGTGGAGGTGGGTCTCCACCGAGTCCTTGGGGTTGTTCGGGCCCTTGCCGGGGACGTGGCCGGGGGAGGGCGGCTGGACCCACAGGTTGCGCGGGTCGTTGGGGTCGCCGCCGAGTTGGAGGCTGATCAGGTGGTCGTACTCGGCGTCGCCCATCGGGCCGTCGTAGCCGTAGGACTTGGCGTTCTCGGCCTTCTCCTTGCCCGTGATGTTCGACGGCGGGCGGATGGTCGAGGTGTAGCCGCCCTGCTTGCAGATGGTGTCCTTGAGGTTGCCCGGGTTCACCGCCGGGCTGATCGCGCCCGGGGTGCAGGAGGGGTCGGGCAGCGGCTGCTTGTCCGCGGTGTAGCGGTAGTGGCAGCTGCCCGGCGCGGGCTGCGGCTGGACGTCGTAACTCGCCTTCGGGCCGGGTCCGGTGACGATCGCGGCGGCCAGGGGCGGGGCGGCCGCCGCGGCATCACCCGCAGCGGCCGGGGCGGAGGCGGAGGCGGACGTGGCCCCCTTGGCGGCGTGGTCGCCGCCGGGCGAGCAGCCTGCGGCTGCGGCGGCGAGCAGGACGGCCGCGGCCATGGCCGGGGCGCGGCGGACGGGAGCCGGCACGGGGTTCCTCCCTCGGGGGTGGGCGTGGGCGGCGGCCGCCGGACGGGCCGGTGCCGCGCCAGCGGACCCTACCGCGTCCGAGGGGCCGTCGGAGTGACGCCACGTGCGGGCGCGGGAAGCCTTCGCCGGGCGTGCGGAACCGTTTCCGCGGTGGAGGTGGATCCGGCCGCCGCCGATGGCCGGTTCCGGTTCTGTCGATGCCGTGAAGGGGCTGTGTTCGGACGGAGCCGGGCAGAGTACGACCGAACCGCTTCGCCGTCCGCGGGCCGTGTCGTAGCCTGACGCGGACGCGGCAGTGCCGCGATCCGACCGGCGGGAGGGAAAGCATGAACAGGCTTGTGCGCAAAGCGCGTTGGTTTGGAGCGGTGGCGGCGGCAGGGGCACTGCTGCTGACCGGGACGGAGGCCGCGGCCGCGGCGCCCGAGGGCCCGCCGGTCAGCGCGGCCCGGGCTGTCCCGACGGCGGACAACCTGGCGTTCGGCGGCACGGCCGAGTCGTTCGCCGTCGTCCCGGACGGCACCCGCGTCTACGCGGTGGTCGGCCACGCCGTCGACCCCGGCCACTCGGCCCGGGTCGTCCGCAGCATCGACACCCGTACCGGGGCGAGCACCGACCTGCTCACCGTCACCGGCTTCGACAGCGTCGGCCGTCCGACCGTCAGCCCGGACGGCAGCCGGGTCTACGTGACCGTCGACTGGGACCTGCTGACCTTCGACGCCGCGACCGGACAGCAGCTCGCCCGGGTCGCCACGCCCGACCAGCCCCGCCCCGGGGCCATGACCAAGGGCGCGCTGAACGGGGTGACCGTCAGCCCGGACGGAACCCGGGTGTACCTGTCCCAGTACGGCCCCTGGGGCGTGCGCCTGGGCAGCCGGGCCGGCCGCGTCCTCGCCTACGACCCCGCCACCCGGAGCTTCACCGGCGGCGTGACCCTCACCGGCTACACCGTCGGCCGGGTGGTGCTCGGCCCCGACGCCACCGACGCCTGGGTCGGCACCGCGGACAACCTCTACCACCTGGACGTCGAGGGCGCCGCCCCGGAGGTCATCGACCCGGTGGCGGACTTCGGCTCCGCCGAGGAGATCGTGCTCGCCGCCGACGGCCGCACCGTCTACGCGAGCGGCTACCGCGACTACGGCACCGTCACCGCCGACATCCTGGACCCGGAGACGAACACCTTCCGGTCCGCCTTCGGCCTCGGGGCCTTCGCCGACGGCCCCCAGCTGCTCGGGACGAGCCCGGACTCCGGCCGGGTCCACGTGTTCACCGGCGCGAGGACCCCGCAGGCCGCACTGCTGTCGTACGACCCCGCCACCGGCGCGGCCGTTCCGGGCGAGACCGTCACCGGCTTCGGCCTGGACTCCGTCGTCCAGGTCCAGCTCGGCGCGGACGGCCGCACCCTCTACCTGGCCGGGCTCAAGGGCGGGGACTCCGTCCTGCGGACCGTCCGCTTCTAGGGACCCGCCGAGCGGCGCCCGACGAGAACGGGCCCGGCAGCCGGCGCCGGAGCGCCGCCGTGCCGGGCCCGGGGAGGGCGGGTCAGCGGGCCTGGGCGGCCTTCGCCTCCTTGGCGGCCTTGGCGGCGGCCTCGGCGGCCTCCTTCTCGTGCTTCTCCTTGATCCGGGCGGTCTCCTTGCGGAGGTCCACCTGGTTGGCGCGCTCGTGCTGGAGCCAGAGCGGGTTCTCGGCCCGGAGGGCCTCGATCTGCTCGGTGGTCAGCGCCTCGGTCACGCCGCCCCGGGCCAGGCCGGAGATCGAGATGCCGAGTCGGGCGGCGACCACCGGGCGGGGGTGCGGGCCGTTCTTGCGCAGGTCCTGGAGCCACTGCGGCGGCTCGGCCTGCAGCGCGTTCAGCTCCTCGCGGGAGACCACGCCCTCCTGGAAGTCGGTCGGCGCGGCGTCGAGGTAGATCCCCAGCTTCTTGGCCGCCGTGGCCGGCTTCATGGTCTGGCTGGTCTTCTGCTTGAGCGATGTCATGGTGACAAGGGTAAGGGAGTGCGCGGGCGCTCCCGGTCACGGTCGGTAGCCTTGCCCTGTGACAGACATGCAGGTGAACCCGACCTTCCGGCTCGTGTACGTCCCGGGCGTGACCCCCGGCAAATGGGTCCGGGTCTGGGAGGAGCGGCTCCCGGACGTGCCGCTGGACCTCCTCGCGGTCGCGTCCGGCGACGCCGAGCGGACCCTCCGCGAGGGCGGCGCGGACGCCGGACTGGTCCGGCTGCCGGTCGACAAGGACGTGCTGAGCGCGATCCCGCTCTACACCGAGACCACCGTCGTGGTCTTCCCCAAGGACCACTGGCTCGCCGCCGCCGAGGAGGCCTCGGTGGAGGATCTGGCCGACGAGGTGGTCTTCCACCCGCTCGACGACACCCTGGGCCTCACCGCCGACACCCTGCCCGGGCGCCCCGCCGTCGCCCGTCCGGACAGCACCGCGGACGCGGTCGAGCTGGTCGCGGCGAACGTCGGCGTGCTCCTGGTGCCGCAGTCCCTGGCCCGGCTGCACCACCGCCGGGACCTCACCTTCCGGCCGGTGGCGGACGTGCCGCAGTCCCAGGTGGCGCTGTCCTGGCCGCAGGAGCGGACGACGGACCTGGTGGAGGAGTTCATCGGGATCGTCCGCGGCCGTACGGTCAACAGCTCGCGCGGCCGCGGGGCCGGGCAGGCGGCTCCCGAGGCGCAGCCGAAGAAGGCGGCGGCGGGCCGGGGCAAGCCGCAGCCGCAGCGGGCCGGCGGGCAGAAGAGCGGTGCGCAGAAGGCGGGCGGCCAGAAGTCCGGCGGGCAGCGGGCCGGGGCGCCGAAGGCCGGGGGAGCCAAGGCCGGCGGGCGGGGCTCGGCGGCCCGGCGCGGCAGGCCCAAGCGGTGACCGTGGCGTAGCCTCTGCCCCGTTCGCAGCGGTCGAGGCGGGAGGAGCGGGGCAGTGTGGCACGACCTGATGGCCGTCCAGATTCCGATCGTGGAGAAGGTCCTCCGCACGATCGCCGTCTACGTGCTGATCCTGGTGCTGTTCCGGCTCGCCGGGAAGCGCGGTCTGGCGGGGCTGAACACCTTCGACATGGTGGTGGTCTTCCTGCTCTCCAACGTGGTGCAGAACGCCATCATCGGCAATGACAACAGCCTGCTCGGCGGCGCGATCGGGGCGGTGACCCTGATCGCGGTGAACGCCGCCGTCACCCGCTGGCTCGCGCGCGACCCGAGGGCCGCGCGGATCCTGGAGGGCAGGCCGACCACCGTGGTGAAGGACGGCAAGCTGGTCGCCGGCGCGCTGCACAGCCTGGCGCTGCGCCCGTCCGAGCTGGAGCACGCCATCCGGATCCAGAACGGCGACAAGGTCGGCGACGTCGCCCGGGCCCGGCTGGAGCCGGACGGACAGCTGCTGGTCTCCCTCAAGGCGGGCGAGCAGAGCGCCACCCGGGGCGACGTCGAGGACCTGCGGCGCCGGCTGGAGGAGATCGAGCGGCTGCTCACCGCCATAGCCGCTGACCGCCGCCCGCCCGGCTGACCGCCGCCCGGGCCTCGGCCCGCCCGCCTCGACAGGCCCTGGAACCGGGAGGCCCTGGAGAGCCGGGGCTGGTCACGGGTTCGGGTGGACGTCCGCCGGCCGCTCGGCCCCGGCACGCCGGCGCCGCGAGGCGCCGAGGGCCACGGTGGCGGCCAGGGCGAAGCCGAGGGCGGCGGCGAGGAGGTGCCCGACGGTGGTGAAGCCCGGGAGGGGGCCGGGCCAGTCGCCGCCGGAGAGCGGCCAGGCGACGACGAAGGCGGCCCAGGGCAGCCGGGCCCAACGGGGCACGGCGAGGGTGGCGAGGGCGAGGACGGTCTGGGCGCCGTAGCTGATGCCGTAGTCCGAGGCCCCGCGGACGCTCTCCGGGTACCAGCCGTGGCGCAGGGCGAGCAGGATCACCGCGGCGGTGATCAGGGTGGCGCCGATGTGCCCGCCGAGGAACACGGCGGCGGCGCGCAGGCCGCCGAAGCGGCGCTCGGTCCAGGCGAGGCAGCAGCAGACGCCGAGGCCCAGGGTGATCAGGGTGCTGCCGAAGCCGGTGGAGAGGATCTCGGTGAGGGTGCCGTCGAAGAGCAGCGCGCTGCCGAGCAGGGCGCTGACCGGGTGGTCGTGCAGGTTGTCGAGGTTGGTGCTGATGTGGTCGCGCAGCGCGTCCGCACGGTCGGCGGCGAGCAGGTTCTCGACCCAGACGTGCCCGAGCAGGAGCAGGACGACGTAGCCGAAGGTCAGCGGCGAGCGGCGCGGGTACGTCCGGGCGGCGCGCAGCAGCCCGGTCAGGAGCCCCGAGGGGGTTCGAGCGTTCATGGTCTGGTGGCGTCCCGGTCGAGCGGCGTGGTTCCGGCCGGCGCCCGTGCGGCCGGCCACGCCGGGACAGTACCGAAGCCGGGTCGGGATCCGGTCGGCGGACCCGGCGCGGCCGGCGTCGGAGCCCGGTCGCCGTCCGGTCAGCGGACCCGGCGGGTGAGTGTCGCGGTGAAGGGCCGGGGCGTGAGGGAGGAGCCGCGGGTGGGGCGGACGGGCCGGCCCGGGGTGGGGGCGATGGTCCAGCGGGCGGCGATCGTGGCGATGGCGAGGACGGCCTCGGTAGTGCCGAAGACGTCGCCGATGCAGCGGCGGGCGCCGAGGCCGAAGGGCGCGTAGGTGCCGGGTGCGGGGCGGGCGGTGGTGAGCCAGCGGTCGGGGTCGAAGCGGTCGGGGCGGGGGAACAGGTCGGCCCGGCGGTGCAGCAGGTAGGGGCTGTAGAGCAGGGTGGCGCCGGCCGGGATGCGGTGGCCGCCGAGCCCGGTGTCGGCGGTGGCGGTGCGGCTGAGGATCCACGGCGGCGGGTAGAGCCGCAGGGTCTCGCTGACGATCCGGGCGGTGAGCGGCAGGGCGGGCAGGTCCTCGTGGCGGGCGGGCCGGCCGTCCAGGACGGTGTCGAGCTCGGCGTGCAGCCGCATCCGGACGGCCGGGTTGGCGGCGAGCAGCGTCCAGGCCCAGGAGAGGGTGGCGGCGGTGGTCTCCGTGCCGGCCAGCAGGAAGGTCACCACCTGCTCGTGGACCTCGGCGTCGGTCAGGCCCCGGCCGTCCTCGTCCGTCGCGTCGAGCAGCGTGGAGAGCAGGTCGTGCCGGTCGGTGCCGGCGGCGCGGTGGTCGGCGATCAGCCGCCGGGTGATCTCCCGCAGGTCCTGCCGGGCGCGGCGGAAGCGGCGGTTGCCGGGGGTGGGGAGGCGGTCGGCGCCGGGCAGCGGAAGCATCACCCGACGGCCGACGCCGCGGGTGACGGCGTCCATGGAGCGGCGCACCGGCAGGGTGCCGGCCCGCTCGTGCGCGGCGAACAGGCAGCGGGCGGTGACGGCGGTGGAGAGGCGGTGCATCGCGGTGGGGACGTCGATCACGTCGCCGTCGCGCCAGCGGGCGGTGGCGCCGCCGATCTCCTCGGCCATCAGCGCGGCGTAGCCGGGCAGCCGGTCGCGGTGGAACGCGGGCTGCAGCATGCGGCGCTGGCGCCGGTGGGCGGCGGCGGGGCAGGTGGCGAGGCCGTTGCCGAGGACCTCCCGGGCCTTGTCGAGGAGGGGCCCGCCCTTGTCGAAGGTGCGGTCGTCGGCGAGCAGCCGGCGGACCAGCTCGGGGTGGCAGACCACGTACGCGTGGAGCGGGCCGAGCCGCAGCCGGACGAGGTCGCCGTGGGCGGGCAGGCCGGCGACGAACTCGTGCGGGCGGTGGAGGAGGGCGGGGGCGTGGCCGAGCAGCGGGAGGCCGCCGGGGGCGGTGGCCGCGGTGAACCGGGTGGTGGGGAAGAAGGGGGTCGGCACGGGCGTCACCTTGGTTGGGGCGGGAGGACCGGGACGAATCGCGAACGTGATCTTTCCCGGCGGCGTGCGGCGAAACGATCGTGGACGGGCGGACGGGGTGAACGCGGGGGCGCGGGCCGAACGGTCGTGCGCCCTGGAAGATTTGATGGAGCGTTTACCCGTCGGGGTCGACCCCGGTCGGGCGACGGCCGCCGGTCGTGCCTACACTCGAAGCCCTGCGAGACTACCGGTGAGTAGAACCGGGCAGGTACGACCAACCGGTGCGATCGCCGGACGGTGGAACGTCCGGCAGGGAGTGGGGAGTTCGGATGACCGACGAGCGGGTCCACGCGTTCGCCGACGACGCCCTGGGCGCCCACGACGCGGTG
This sequence comes from Kitasatospora sp. NPDC054795, assembly GCF_053611565.1. Classification (NCBI taxonomy): domain Bacteria; kingdom Bacillati; phylum Actinomycetota; class Actinomycetes; order Kitasatosporales; family Streptomycetaceae; genus Kitasatospora; species Kitasatospora sp. NPDC054795. Next base: position 25,079 of record NZ_JBSHAP010000069.1, on the reverse strand, counting down.
GCGCTCGCCGCGCTGGTCCGGGCCGGCGCGGTCAACCCGAGGGAACTGGTCGGCGCGGCCGTCGACCGGGCCGCGCGGGTGGACGGCACGCTGCTGCCCGTCGCCCATGCTTCGTATGACAAACCGCAGATCAGCCGGGAGGGGATCGGCGGTCCGCTCTGGGGCGTACCGACCTTCCTCAAGGACAACGTGGACCTGCGCGGCCTGCCGACCGCGATGGGCAGCGAGGCCTACCGCGCCCGCCCGGCCCGCCGCAACGCGCGCTTCACCGACCAGTTCCTCTCCACCGGCCTGGCCGTCCTCGGCAAGAGCAGACTGCCCGAGTTCGGCCTCAACGCCTCCACCGAGTTCGCCACCGCCCAGCCGGTGCGCAACCCCTGGAAGCCCTCGCACTCGCCCGGCGCGTCCTCGGGCGGCGCGGCGGCCCTGGTGGCCGCCGGCGTGGTGCCGATCGCGCACGCCAACGACGGCGGCGGCTCGATCCGCATCCCGGCGGCCTGCTGCGGGCTGGTCGGGCTCAAGCCCACCCGGGGCCGGCTGGTCACCAACGCCCAGAGCGGCAAACTGCCGATCGACCTGGTCACCGACGGCGTGCTGACCCGCTCGGTGCGCGACACCGCCGCCTTCTTCGCCGCCGCCGAGCGGCACCGCGGCAACCCCGGGCTGCCCCCGCTCGGCCTGGTCGAGGGGCCGGGCGAGCGGCGGCTGCGGATCGGACTGGTGGTGGATTCGCCGATCGCCAAGACCGACGGGCCGACCCGGCAGGTGGTCGAGGAGACCGCCGCCCGGCTGGAGGCGATGGGCCACCTGGTCGAGCCGACCGCACTGCCCTTCGGTGAGGAGTTCTCCCGCGACTTCGTCAGCTACTGGGGCTACATCGCCTGGGCCATCGCCGCCACCGGCCGGCTGCTGATCGACCCGAGCTTCCGGGCCGGGAAGCTGGACGGCCTGACCACCGGACTGCGCCGCCGGTTCCGGGCGGAGTTCCCGCAGACCCCCGGCGTGCTGCGGCGGCTGCGCCGGGCCGAGGGCGTGTACGCGCGGATCTTCCGCGCCCACGACGTGATCCTCTCCCCGGTGCTCGCCCACACCGCCCCGCCGATCGGGTACCTGAGCCCGAACGTGGACTTCGACGAGCTGATGGACCGGCTGATGCGCTACGTCGCCTTCACCCCGGTCAACAACGTGACCGGCGGCCCGGGCATCGCGCTGCCGGCGGGCTCCGAGCCCGGCGGACTCCCGGTCGGGGTGCACCTGTCGGCGGCGCACGGGCAGGAGCGGCTGCTGCTGGAGCTGGCCTTCGCGCTGGAGGCGGACCGGCCCTGGCGGCGGATCCAGGACTGAACCCGGCGGGGCGGGGCGCGCCCGGAGCCGGGACCGAACCCGCGGGGTCGGGGATCGAACACCGAGGGTCCGGGACCGAACGCTGCGGCTCCGGGACCGGCCGCGCTCAGGGCGCCGGCGCAGCGGTCCGGGGCATCGGCGCGACCACCGACCGGGCGGCGCACACCTCGTGGTGGAGCCGGGCCAGCGCGCAGTCCGGCGCCAGCGCGTCCGGCTCCGCCCCCGGCGGCGGCCCACCGGTGCGCAGCGCCTCGGCGAGGCCGGTCAGCTCCCGGGTGACGGTGGCGACCTCGGCGGCGGTCGGCACCGGAGCGCCGTGCTCGATCCGCACCCGGGTGGCGGTGGTGGTGTCCACGATCCGCTCGACCGCGATCACCACCGGCCAATAGGCCTCCGCCCGGGTGCCGACCGGCGGCGGCTCGGTGAGCGCCCGCTGGAACTCGCTGCGCACGGTGGACAGGTCACGGTAGAGGCGGCGCCGGTAGCGGGCGCGGGCCGGTTCGTCCCGTCCGGGCGCGGTGGCGAGGGCCAGTGACACGTACGAGGCGGTGTCCTGGACGGCGTCGGCGAGCCGGTCGCCGATCCGGGTGTGCCAGGAGTCCGGCCACAGCAGGTAGCCGACCAGCAGCGCGATGCCGCAGCCGATCAGCGAGTCGTAGAGCCGGGGCGGCACCAGGTGGAAGCCCTGGTGGTTGAGCAGGTCGGAGAGCAGCAGGATCACCGGGGTGATGGCCGCGGTCTGGAAGGCGTACCCCTTGGCGGACAGGGCCGGGATCAGGGCCGCCAGTGCCGCCATCACCGGGACGTCCCACCAGCCGTGCGGCACCTCGGCCAGGACCGGGACGGCGATCAGCAGCCCGGCGGCGGTGCCGAGCGCGCGCAGCACCGCGCGGGAGAACACCGAGCCGAAGTCGGGCTTCATCACGAAGGTCACGGTCAGCGTCACCCAGTACGAGCGGGGCACCGCGATCACCGAGACCAGCACCTGTGCCAGCCCGATGCACAGTGCCAGCCGCAGCCCGTACCGCCAGGACGCGCCGGACAGCAGCAGTGCCCTGGTCGCCCGCCGGGCCCGGACTTCGATCCCGGCGGGGCGGCCCAGCCGGTCGCCGGTGGCGTACGGGTCGGGTGCGGCCTCGTGCACGACGACGGCGGCGTGCCCGATCGCCTGGACCAGCGCGCGGGTGGACGGGCCGGCCGGGACCGGCAGGCCGAGCGGCGGGGGCGGGCCGGTGCGGTTCTGCTCGACGGCGTCGGCCAGCGCGCGTACGGCGGCCGGGTAGCCGGCGGCCAGCGGGCCGAACTCGGGCGGGCGCAGCTGGGCCGCGGAGGCCGCCTCGACCACCGGGATCACCGCGTTGAGCTGGGCGAGCAGCCGTACCAGGGTGGGTGAGCGGCCGTGCCGGCGGGCCCGGCGGGCGAGCAGCAGGTCGTAGGACTGGTTGAGCGAGCGGGTGAGTTCGCGGCGGCGTCCGTCGTACTCCGCAGTGCCGGCCGCCTCCAGCAGGTCGGCGACCGCCCGGTAGGTGCCGGCCACCACCGCCCGTTCGGGGACGCCCACGCGCAGCGGCCAGGCGAGCAGGGTCAGGGCGAGCACCACCAGGCCGCCGAGCAGCAGCAGGGCGGGCGGCAGCCACCAGGGGGAGGGCAGGGGCAGTCCGGCCCCGACGACCGCGTTGAGCAACAGGAGCAGCCCGGAGACGGAGGCGACGGCGCCGATCGAGGAGATCATGCCGGAGACCAGCGCGACGACGGTCACCGTCGCGACGGCCGTCCAGCCGGCGCCGAACACCAGGGTGCCGAGCAGCATCCCCAGGGCGCCGAACAGCTGGGGCACGGCGATGTTGTAGATCCGCATCCGGTACGCGTCGGCGGTGTCCCCGATGACTCCGGACAGCGCGCCCATCGACACCAGCGCGCCGTAGGCGGGCCGCCCGGTGGCGGTGCCCACCGCGAGCGGCGCGGAGAGGGCGACGGACGCGCGGGCGACCGCCGCCCACGGGACGGGCGCGGCCCGGGGCCGCAGACCCTCGGTCAGCCACGGGGGAGCCGTCAGCGCGGGTGCCATGAGCCCAACGTACGGCCGGGCCGACGGGTTCACCGTGCGCGCGAATATGTCAATTCCAGAAACATACCCGCTCTTATGTCAGTCTCCGAAACATAAAGCGAACCCCGAGAGGTGTCGTGAGCTGCGTTGATTTCCCAATCGGTAACCCGCAGGAAAGGGTTGACACCATTAGTTGGTCTAGTCCAACGTATGGGGAGCGCGGTTCGGCAAAGGCTGATGCGGGGTGAGGTGCCTTGCCGGGCGGGAGAGTTGGCCCCCTGACGTGGCGCTGTTCCGCGCCCGCGGGCCGAGGCGAGAAGGACCGTATACGGACGGCCCTCCGGGCCGCACTCGAATTCCTGTTGCGGCCGGTGGCCGGCCGTCGGCTCGCCGTGCCCGCGTCGAGCCCGCGAGGAAGCGCTGCGTCGACTACGAACCATGGAGTGACTGCCCATGCCGAGCCCTGCCGAACACCCCGACGGACCCGACGGGGAATACCTGTACCGGGCCGCGTCGCAGCGCCCCTACTTCAGTGCCGACACCGAGAGCTACCTCACCCCGACCGCGCTGCGCGAGGTCCGCAAGAAGCACCCGCTGCGGGTGCTCTCGGAGGAGGACCACGCGTTCTGGCGGACCTACGGCTACGTGGTGGTGAAGCAGGCGATCCCGGCCGGGGCCGCGCGCCGACTGCTCGACTTCGCCTGGGAGTTCCAGGGCCTGTCGCCGGACCGCCCCGAGGACTGGTACCGCGAGCGCGAGTACCGCGACGAGCTCGACCGGCACCTGCACGTCTACGGCTTCGTCGAGGCCTACCACCACCAGCTCATCTGGGACAGCCGCCAGTCGCAGCGCGTCTACGACGCCTTCGTGGACGTGTGGGACTGCGAGGAGCTCTGGGTCACCCTCGACCGGCTCAACCTCAACCCGCCGAACGTCCGCAACCGCGACCGCGCGCTGATCGAGCCCACCGACCGAGGCTTCGACATCGAGCTGCACTGGGACGTCGACACCACCCGGGACATACTGCCGCAGCGCGTCCAGGGCATCATCGCGCTCAACGACACCGCCCCCGACCGCGGCGGCTTCCAGTGCGACCCGGAGCTGTTCCGCCGCTTCGACGAGTGGCGGGCCGCCCAGCCGGCCGACCGCGACCCGATCCGCCCGGACGTCGACCGCGCCGAGTTCCCGGTCGTCCGGCCCGAGTTGAAGGCCGGTGACCTGCTGATCTGGAACGGCCTGCTCGCCCACGGCGTGGCGCCCAACACCTCGGCCGACGGCGTGCGCGCCGTGCAGTACCTGTCGATGATGCCCGCACTGGAGGAGTCCGAGAAGCTGCGCCGCTCCCGGGTGGAGTCCTGGCGCACGCTCGGCACGCCGGACTGGAACCGCACGCTGGTTGGCGACGCCGACCGGCCCGAGGCGCAGCGCTACGGAACCGCCGAACTCACCGAGCTGGGGGAGAAGTTGCTCGGCCTTCGGTCCTGGAGCGGCAAGCCGTTCGACGAATGCGGGGACACGGGGGAGCTGGAATGCGCGACGTCTGCCTGACCCTGCCCACCAACCGCGCGTGCGCGGACACCATCACCGCGATCGGCGCCGAAGCCGCCCACGCCGTAGAGCGGTTCGGTGTCCGGGTACACCTGTTGGTGCTGGACTCCGCCGAGCCCGCGGACCGTGCCCGGCACGCCGGGGCCCTCGCCGGCCTGCCGGCCGTCGACGGCGTGGTCGTCCACCACCTGGACGAGGACGCCCAACGTGCCTTCCTGTGCGAGGTGATCGACCGATCCGGCGAGGCCGACCCGGGCCGGCTGCTGCGCCTGATGCTGCCCGACGCCGTCTCCTACGGCGCCTGCACCAACCGGGCGTTCCTGCTGGCCGCCGCGCTCGGCTGCGAGTCGGTGCACCGCCGGGACTCCGACAGCCGGTACCAACTGCTCGACGGAGAACCGGTGTTCCCGATCGAGCACGAGCTGGCCACGCTCGGACTGAAGGCCGCCGACGCGGCCGCCGCCGTCACCGAGAACACCCTCGACGCGGCGCACGCGGACAAGCCGGTCGCACTGGTCGGCGCCTCCTTCGTCGGTGAACCCTCCGTCGACATCGGCGAGATCCGTGAACTCGACCCCGAGGTCCACCACGACGTGGTCGCGCTCTGGGCGCCCACCGGCGCGAGCGAGGAGAAGAAGCGCGAACTCGTCGCCGAGTCCTTCACCGGAGGCGGCACCGAGCCGTTCACCGCCGACCGCGCGGTGCTCGACCTGCCCGACATCTGGCACATCGACATGTGCAACATCGGCCTCCACCACGAGGTCTACGAACGGGTGCCGCTGCCGCCCGCCACCGACACCATCGGCAGCGACTACTTCCTGCACCACCTGGTGCGCGACGCGACCCTGCCGGGCGTCACCCACAACCGCCACATCGTCAACTACCACACCCCGGAACGGCGCACCGGCCCCGGCTTCACCGCCTACCAGCTGCGTTACGCCAAGTTCCTGCTCTCCATGCTCTACCTCTACCCGGTCTACTCCGAGATGGAGGCGGCCGGCGGCGCCCTGCTGGACGAACAGCACCGCGTCCGCCCCGAACCGATCGCCGAATCCGCCCGTCGCAGCGCCGCGACGGACCGCGCGGAGAACCACCGCAGGCTCGCCGAACTCGACCGCTGCTACCGACGCCTCGGCGGAAAGTACGCCGAGTTCGCGGACCACCTGGCGCCCCTGCGGGCACGCCTGCTCGACGAGGCGCAGACGGACATCGAGGACTTCGCAGCGCTGATCGACGCGTGGGGCCCGCTGGTGCGGGCGAGCAGGACCACCCCCGTCGACCGGCGGCCACGCTAGCCGGACGGGGAACTCCACGTGATACGCCAGACCACCAGCCATGCCACCAGCCATGCCACCGGCCACACCGCCGGTCACGCCACCAGCCATGCCGCCGGCCACCCCGGCGGCCGCGCCGGCGGCCACAGCGCCGCCCGCCCGCCCGCCCACCGTGCCCCGGCCGTCTCCGCGGTGCACACCGAGACGCGCCGCGCCGACGAGCACGACCTCACCGCGCTGCGCGCCGCACTCGCCGCCGCCACCGACGACCGGATCATCTACGACCTGGACGGCATCGGCCGTCAGTACGCCACGCTCTGCGCCGAACTGCCGGGCGTGGCCGTCCGCTTCGCGATGAAGGCCTGCCCGGTGGACGAGGTGCTGGACCACCTCGCCGCCCTCGGCTCGGGCTTCGACGCGGCGAGCCCGCAGGAGATCGCCCAGGCGCTGCGCACCGGTGTGCCGCCCGAACTGATCCACTACGGCAACACCGTCAAGTCCGACCGCAACATCGCCGAGGCCCACCGGCTGGGCGTGCGGGACCTCGCCACAGACAGCCTGGAGGACGTCGCGGCGATCGCCGAACACGCCCCCGGCGCACGGGTGTTCTGCCGTATCGCGACCACCGGCGAGGGCGCGCTGTGGGGCCTGAGCCACAAGTTCGGCTGCACGCCCGAGGACGCCGTGCGGGTGCTCGACGCCGCCCGCACCGCCGGGCTCGTGCCGTCCGGACTGTCGGTGCACGTCGGCTCCCAGCAGATGACCGCCGAGGCCTGGAGCGCCGCCGTGGAGTCGCTGGCCGCCGTACTGGAGGCGCTCAACTGGCGCGGCATCACCCCGACCCGGATCAACCTCGGCGGCGGCCTGCCCGCCCTCGGCGTCCTCGACCGCGGCGGACGCCCGCTCGACCCGCCGCTGGACAAGATGTTCGCGGTGATCCGCGAGGGCATGGAGCGGCTGAGCGCCGTCAACGCCGCACCGCTGGAGTTCCTGCTGGAGCCCGGGCGGCACCTGGTCGCCGACCACGGCGCGATCCGCGCCCACGTCTCCCGGCTCACCTCCCGCCACCGCCCCGACGGCACCCGGGAGGACTGGCTCTACCTCAGCTGCGGCAAGTTCAACGGCCTGTACGAGATGGACCAGCTCCAGTACCGGCTGGAGTTCCCCACCCACCCGGGCGGTCAGTTCGTCAACGCCGTGGTGGCCGGCCCGACCTGCGACAGCGACGACGCGTACGCGCAGGAGGGCGGCCTGGTGCGCGTCCCGCGCGCGATCGGCTCCGGCGAACCGGTCTGGATCCACTCCTGCGGCGCGTACGCCACCGCCTACGCCACCCAGGGGTTCAACGGCTTCGCGCCGCTGCCGTACAGCTGCATCGGCGGGCGCCGCGACGGAGGAGAGCGATGAGCGAGTACCGCATCCGGCTGCTCCGGGAGGAGGACTGGGACGCCGTGGTCGCGCTGGAGGAGCGCGCCTACGCCGCCAGCGGCCTGTCCGAGGGCCGCGAGGCGCTGCGCTCCCGGCACCGGGCCTCGCCGGACACCTGCTTCGTGCTGGAGCACCCGGGCGGCCTCGGCGGCTACCTGCTCGCCCTGCCGTACCCGCTGTTCCGCTGCCCGGACCTCGGCCGCGGCGAGGACGGGGCCGAGGCGGGCGAGCGGCCGACCAACATGCACGCCCACGACCTGGTGATCTCCGAGGACCTGCGCGGCCGGGGCCTGTCCCTGCGGTTGCTGCGGCACCTGGAGCACACCGCCCGGACGGCCGGCTACCGGAGCGCCTCGCTGGTCGCCGTCCGCGGTTCGCACGTGCTGTGGACCCCGCTGGGCTACCGCGCCCGGCCCGAGATCGACCTGCCCGAGAGCTACGGCACCCGGGCGGTCTACATGGCGATGCCGCTGGACGCCGTCCCGGTCCGGCCGCTGCCGCACTCCACCGCGATCCGCGGGCCGTACTCCAGAGCCGAAGTGGGCTGATACCGATGTCCCCCGTTCGCGACGACTTCCGCCGGTCCCAAGTGGCCATCGGCGCCCTGTTCTTCGTCCTCGGATTCCAGTACGCGACCTGGGTCTCCCGGGTGCCCGCGCTCAAGGCCCGGCTCGATCTGGGCGAGGCCCAGATCGGCCTGCTGCTGATGACCTGCGGAATCGGCGCGGCGGTGTCCTTCCCCCTGGTCGCGGTGCTGACCCGGCGGCTCGGCTCCCGCCTGCTCTCGGTGCTGTCCGCGCTCGCCCTCGGCGTGATCCTGCTCGCCCTGTCGGTGGTGCCGAACTACCCCGTGATGCTGCTGGTGCTGTTCCTCGACGGCGTCGCGGTCGGCTGCCTGAACGTCGCGATGAACGCCCAGGGCGCCGCGCTGGAGGCCCGCTTCGAGCGGGCCACGATGTCCCGGCTGCACGCCACCTTCAGCGCCGGTTCACTGCTCGCCGCCCTGCTGGCCTCGGGCGTCACCTCCGTCACCGGCACCCTGGCGGTGCACTTCGGGGTGGCCGCCGCGCTGCTCGCGGTGCTGGTCGTGACGGCCCGGCCGGGGCTGCTGGCGGACCGGCCGGCCAAAGCCGCCGAACCGGAGGAGAGGAAGCGGCGCCGCGGCTTCGTGCTGCCGACCGTCGCGACCCTCTGGATGGGCCTGGCGATGGTGTTCGGCACCGTCACCGAGGGCGCCATGAACGACTGGTCGGCGCTCTACCTCAAGGACTACGTGCACGCCGGCGCCGGGCTCGCCCCGATGGGCATCGCGGTGGTCTCGGTGATGATGGTCTGCGCCCGGATCTTCGCGGACGGCTGGCGCACCCGCTTCGGCGACGGCCGGATCGTGCGCACCGGCAGCCTGCTGGCCGGCCTCGGACTCGCCCTGGCCCTGGCGGTCGGCGGCGTGGTCCCGACCCTGCTCGGTTTCGCCTGCGTCGGCCTCGGCGTGGCCGCGGTGACCCCGTGCGTCTACGTCGCCGCCGCCCGGCAGGGCGCCGACGCCCTCTCGCTGGTCGCCGCCATGGGCACCACCGGCCTGCTGGCCGGCCCCGCCGTGATCGGTTTCATCGCCGGCGCCACCAGCCTGCTCTGGGGCATGGCCGCCGTCGCCGCCTCGGCGGCCGTCGTCTCCCTCTGCGCCACCCGGATCCGCTGGCCCGGCCAGGACACCTCCGCCGCCCCCGCCGCGGGACGCCCGGACGCCAACCCCTGACGCCCGCGTCAGGGGCAAGCCGACCGGGGGCGACGGTGTCTGACGGGGCGTGGGGGAAGCGGGTCTTCTAGAGTCACGGGTGGTACGGCCGTGCGACTTTGGTGCGTCCGTACGACCGTGAGCCGCACCGAGAGGAACGAGCAGCATGACCGAGCAGGCCCCCGAGCCCTTCGAGCCCGTCGACGAGGACTGGCAGACCGCGCTGGCGATCGTCGCCCACCCCGACGACATGGAGTACGGCGGGGCCGCGGCCGTCGCCCGCTGGACCTCGCAGGGCAAGAAGGTCGTCTACGCGATGGTCACCAGCGGCGAGGCGGGCATCGACTCGCTGGACCCGGCCGAGTGCGGCCCGCTGCGCGAGGCCGAGCAGATCGCCTCGGCGCGCGTGGTCGGCGTCGACACCGTCGAGTTCCTCGGACACCCGGACGGGGTCGTGGAGTACGGGCTGCCGCTGCGCCGGGACATCGCCCGGGTGGTGCGCAGGCACCGGCCGGACATCGTGATCACCAGCAACTTCCGGGACACCTACGGCGGGCAGTTCCTCAACCAGGCCGACCACATCGCGGTCGGCCGGGCCACCCTGGACGGGGTCCGGGACGCCGGGAACCGCTGGGTGTTCCGCGAGCTGCTGGCCGAGGGCCACGAGCCGTGGAACGGCGTGCGGCAGATCTGGGCGGTGGCCTCGCCGGACGCCGGGCACGCGGTGGACACCACCGCGCACTTCGACCGGGGCGTCGCCTCGCTGGAGGAGCACAAGGCGTACCTGGCCGGGCTGGGCGGGGCGATGGCGGAGCCGCGGGAGTTCCTGGAGGGCTTCGGCCGGGGCGCGGGCAGCCGGCTGGGGACGCGCTTCGCGGTGCCGTTCGAGGTGTTCCCGCTGCGCTGACCGGCGGCTACTCGGGCCCGGTGCCGGTGTCGGTGCCCTTGCCCGTGCCCGTGCCCGTGCCGCGCTGGCGCAGTACCTGCCGGAGCAGGACGGCGGCGACCAGTACGCCCAGCCCGACCGCGAACCAGACCTGGTAGCGCAGCGCCGTGCGGTACACCGCGCCGATGTTGGCCCCGGCGAGGTAGCCGAAGGTGCCCCAGACCGCCGTCCACAGCACCGCGCCCAGCAGGTTGAACGGCAGGAACCGGCGCCAGGGCATCTCCGTGGTCCCGGCGATGATCCCGTTGTACTGGCGCAGCCCGTCCACGAAGCGGGCGACCGTGACCACCTTGCCGCCGTGCCGGGCGAAGAAGTCCTCGGCGCGGTCCATCCGGGCCGGGGTGAGCAGCACGTAGCGGCCCCAGCGGTGGACGAAGGCGCGCCCGCCGGTGCGGCCGATCAGGTAGCCGAGGCTGTTGCCGAGCGCGGCGGCGCCGGCCGCGACCAGCAGGACGGCGGCGAAGTCGAGGTGCCCGGCGCCGGCGTACACCGAGGCCAGCACCAGCACGGTCTGTCCGGGCACCGGGATGCCGCAGTTGTCGAGCAGCACGAGCAGCGCCACCGCGAGGTACCCGTAGTGGTCCAGCAGTGGCGCGAGCCCGGCGAGTGCCCCGGGCAGCGGGGTCGTGGGAGCGGACACCGCTCCTCACCACCTCGCGCGGGGCGGGGTGACGGGGGTGTCGGTCAGAGGTTCGCCTCGCGACGCTCGATGTTGCAGTCGGGGCCCGGGTAGATCAGACCCTCGTGGCCGTCCTCGAACCGGACCATGTACGGCGGCTGTCCGTCGGTGCCGCGCACCTCGACGATCTCGCCCTTCTGGTCCACCATGCCCACCGACCTGCTGTGGATGTGGAGCTGGTCACCTACCGCTGCCTGCATGGTCTGCTCCCTCGGGTCGTGTGCCCGGCCGCCTCCACGGCCGTTCCCGCTATCCACTGTGCTGCGGGTGCGGCGGGCGCGCAACGCCTCGGGCGGACGGGGTGCGCGAGGGGCGCGGGGTCCGGCGTCAGCGGGCGGAGGACTGTTGCGCGAGGTAGCCGCGGACCAACCGCTTGCACTCGGCGATCAGCGCCGGATCGCCGTCGGGCGCCTCCCGGAAGGCCAGCTTGAGCACCGCGTCGGCGGCCTCCAGGGCCACCCGCAGGGTCAGCGTGGTGGCCGACGGGTCGCCCGCCCGGAACAGTTCGCCGCCGAGCGCCTGGAGCCGCAGCGCGACGGCGGTGTTGTTGTCCACGCCCGCGTCCAGCAGGTGCAGGTCGTCCTGGACGCCGCTGGGGACGGCCGGGCCCGCCAGGCCGAAGTCCAGCTGGCCGAAGCCCGGCACCGCGCGCTTCATCGCCACGAACTCCTCCACGGCCAGGTCGGTGAAGAGGGCGGGGCCGACCGGCGCGGCGGCGGCCAGCCGGGCGTCCAGGCGCTGGAGGTAGTGGTCGAGGTTGCGGGTGGCGAGTGCGGCCAGCAGGTCCTCCTTGCCGGCGAAGAACTGGTAGAGGGTGCCGATCGGCACCTGGGCGCGCTGGGCGACCTCCTTGGTGGTGAGCGCGGTCGCCCCGACCTCGTCCAGCAGCCCGGCGCAGGCGTCCAGGATGCGGCCGTACCGCTCCAGGCTGCGCTGCTGGACCGGGCGGCGCCTGACCGGTCCGGGGGCGGGGTGACTCCTGTCGCTCATGACCTCACTGTGCCGCATCCGCCGTGACGGCGGCGAATCACCGGGGCGCGAACGGCCCGGAGTTCCCCGTGGGGCGGGAGCCGACTGGTGGCCGGAGCTGAACGGCACGGTGGCGGGAAGGTGTCCACGAGCTGGTATAGGCCTTGTCGTGGACGCGATGACAGGTTCATACTCCTGGGGCGGACTACTTTGCGTGATCAACGCATGCCTCTTCGTGGTGATCGCGATTCAGCTGTGGCGGCCGAGACGCCTGTGACGGACGCACCGCCGCCACCCGAGGTCTGGACGACACCGTGTGCCTCCACTGCCCGCGCCACGTCCTGTGGCGTCACGACCCTGTGTGTGCCCGCCCGACGGAAGGAGGGGATCGGTTCGGTGACGCTGCACTCCGGAGGGCGTGAGGCCCTCGACACCGAGCACCGCCGCCAGTTCCTGGAGTCCGGATACCTGGTCCTGCCCGGCCTGCTGCCGGAAGCGCTGCGCGAACGGCTCGCCCCCGAGGTCGACCGGTGGGTGGACGAGGGCCTGCGGGCCCGGTCGATCGCCGCGTGCGCCGACCCCTTACGCCACGGACCGCCTCCGCTGCTGGAACTGGAACTGCCCGCCCACGGCGAACTCCTCACCCACCCACCGCTGCTGCGCACCCTGACCCGCCTGCTCGGGCCGGACTTCGTCTTCCACCACCTGCACAGCGACCGCCAGGACCCGGGGATCCCGGGCAAGGCCTGGCACCACGACTACGAGCCCAACGACCGCTCCGACCCGTCGCTGCTGATGGTCCACGCGCTGCACTACCTCGGCGGACTGGACGAGCGGGTCGGCAGCCTGGCCGTGCTGCCCGGCTCGCACCTGCGCGCCGTCGGCAAGTCCGCCTTCGCCCACCACGGCACCGCGGAACTGCCCGGCGAGGTGGTCCTCGACCGGCTGCCGCCCGGCTCGACGGTGCTGCTCAACTCGGCACTGTTCCACACCCGCAGACCGGCGCCCGAAGGGCCGGGCCACCCCCGGTACTTCGTCGACGCCTCGTACTGCCAGGTGGGGGCGCGCTGGCGCCCGGTGAAGCCCTATTGGCGGCAGATGCTCGCCCGGGCCCGCGAACTGGACCTGGCCGACGGCCAGTGGCCCGAGCTGTTCGCCGAGCGGCACTTCACCGAGTACACCGCCGGCGAACACGCCCGCACCGAGTACACCGGAACCGTCTGAGGAGCACTGCCGTGGAGATCGTCACCGCCGTCGCCTTCCCCGAGGTCCACGACGCCTACCTGCGGGACCACCCGGTGGAGCGGGCCCACGAGGCGAACAGCAACATGTACGGCGAGGAGAACCTCGAACGTGCCGACCGCATCCCCGGCGGCTGGTGGCGGATCCGGCTCTCCCGGGCGGACGTCCTGGGCGTCGTGCTGCCCTGGCACCTCAGCGAGGGCGGGGAGCTCGAAACGGTGCCGCGCTCCGGGCTGACGGTGGCCGAGGCGGCCGAGCGGATCCGTGCCGGCGGAGCCGCCTGGGCGGCCGCCAACCCGGTCTGCGCGGCCAAGCTGCGGCTGCTGCGGTGGGCACCGTTCACGCCCGTCTTCCTCAGCACCGCGCCGGTCGACCACTCCGACTACGGGGACCTCGCGGTCCGGTCCGGGCTGATCCACCTCGACGGCCTGCACCGCATGCTGGCTTGGGAGTTGGCCGGACGGTTGCCCGAGCGGGCGCTGCTCGACGGGTACCTGGTGGGCGACCCGGGGGTGGTCGCCGGGCCGGCCCGGGCGGGCCGGACGGGGGGCGAGTCGGCGTGACCCCCGCGACGCAGCACCTCCGCTCCGCGTCCCGCGGCCACGCGGCCGACCCCGTCCTCGGGGCCCGCTCGCTGCCCGAACTTCTCGCGCACCTCGCCCGGGCCCACCCCGACCGGCCCGCCCTGGGCGACGGGGTCCGCAGCTTCGACTACCGCACGGTCGACGCCGCGGCCGGCCGGATCGCCGCCCGGCTGGCCGCCGCCGGCACCGGCCGGGGCGACCGGGTCGCCCTGGTCGGGCCCCGGGATGCCCGGATGCTGGTGCTGCTGTACGGGGTGCTGCGCTCGGGTGCGGCGGCCGTGCTGGCCGATCCGGACTGGTCGGCGGCCGACCTGGCCCGGCGGCTGGCGTCCGTGCGGGTGGCCCGGGTACTGGCCACCGAGGGCGGGCTCGGCGGGGAGGTGGTGGATGTCGGGGCCGGGCGGACGCCGGGCGCCGAGGGCGCGGAGGCGCTGAGCGTCGAGGACGCCGGGGCGCCCGGCACCGGGACCGGGCAGGCGCCGGGCACCGGCGTCGGGGTCGCGCCGGTCGTCGGGGTCGCGCCGGTCGTCGAGGCGCTGCCTGGGCCGCGGTCGGCGACCGTCGAGGTACGGGGCGAGGACCTCGCCTACCTCTCCTTCACCTCCGGGTCGAGCGGCGAGCCCAAGGCGGTGGCCGTCACCCACGCCAACGCCGTGCACTACGCCCGGGCGCTGGCCGGGCGGCTCTGCCTCACCGAGGCCGACGCCCCGTGCGCCGCGCACGTCACCACCCTGGCCGCCGACCTCGGCCACACCGCCTGGCTGCTCGCCCTGGCCACCGGCGGCTCGGTGCACCTCGTGCCGGACCGCGAGGTGCGCGACCCGGAGGCCTTCTGGGCCTCGCTGCGCCGGGCCCGGGTGGACGTGCTGAAGACCACCCCCTCGCACCTGACCGCCCTGCTGGAGGGCCGTCCGGCCGACTCCCCGCCGCTGCACACCGTGCTGCTCGGCGGCGAGCCGCTGCCCCGTCCGCTGGCCGCCGCCCTGCTCGACCGGGGCACCACCGCGCGGCTGGCCAACCACTACGGCCCGACCGAGACCACCGTCGGCGCCACCTGCCTGCTCGTCACCTCCGCCGGCCAACTGCCCGCCGAGGAGCCGACCGTACCGATCGGCACCGGGATCGGCGAGGTGCTGCTGACCGTGGTGGACGGCACCGGCCGGGCGGTACCGGACGGCACGGTCGGCGAACTGCTCATCGGGGGCCGGGGCGTGACCGCCGGCTACTACGGCCGGCCGGCCGAGACCGCACGCGGCTTCGTCCGGCACGACGGCCAACTCGTCTACCGCACCGGGGACCTGTGCCGCCGGCGGGCGGACGGCGGCCTGGTCTTCCTGGGCCGGGTGGACCGCCAGGTGAAGGTCCGCGGCTACCGGGTGGACCTCGCCGAGGTCGAGCGGGCGATGGACGGTCACCCCGGCGTCGCCCGCTCGGCGGCGCTGCTGCGGGAGACCGCACTCGGCAACCAACTGATCGGCGTCGTCCGGCTGTTGGGAGGCGCCGGCGGCCCGGAGGGGCCGAGGGGAGCAACGGGGGCAACAGGGGCGGCGGAGTCGACGGATTCGGCGGGGTCGGCGGGGTCGGCGGGGGAGGAGACGCTGGAGGACCTGCGCGCGCACCTGCGGGACCGGCTGCCCGGCTACTCCGTGCCGCAGCCGATCCTGGTGCTGCCGCAGTTCCCGGTCGGGCCGAACGGCAAGCTCGACCGGCAGCGGCTGGCCGAGCTGGCGGCCGAACTGGTCGAGGCCCGGGCGGAGTCCAGCGGCACCGCCGGGAGCGGCCCGGCCGGGGAGATCGCCCGGTTCTGGGCGGGCGCCCTCGGCCTGCCCGCGGTCGGGCCGCGCGCCGACGTGCTCGCCCTCGGCGGGGACTCCATCCTCGCCATGCGCACCATCGCCTTCCTGCGGCGCTCCGGCCTGCGGGTCGCCTACGAGGACTTCTACCGGCACCCGACGGCCGAGGGCCTGGCGGCGGCCGCCGTCCCGGCCGCGCCGTCCGTCCCCGCCCCGCAAGGTGACGCCGGCGGCTACCGGCTCGCCCCGGCGCAGCGCTGGTTGTACCGGCAGTGGTCGCTGCGGGAGCCGCGGCACTGGAACCAGTCCGTGCTGCTGCGCTGCCGCACCTCCGTCGACCCGGAGGCGCTCTCGGTGGCCGTCGCGGCCGTCCTGGAGCGGCACCCGGCGCTGCGCCGCCCGGTCACCCCCGACGGCTGCGGCGAGCTCCGGGAGGTGGCCGGCCTCGACCCGGTCTCCTGTTCCCGGCTCCCGCGCGCGGCCGGGGAGATCGCCGACACCGTCGCAGGGGTCTGCACCGAACTCCACCGCAGCCTCGACCCGGCGGCCGGCCGGCTGCTGCGCGCCCACCTGTTCACCGGTCCGCCCGGCACCGACGACCGGCTCGCGCTGATCGCGCACCACCTGGTGGTCGACGGGCTGTCCTGGCGGATCCTGCTGGACGACCTGGCGCACGCGTACCGGGCGGTGCTCGACCGGAAGCCGGCCGATCTGCCGCCGACGGCGGACTTCTACGCCTGGGCGGCGGCCGCGTCTCCCGCTGCCGAGCCGGTCACCGGGGAGGCCGGGGAGCCCGAGGCCGGGGAGCCCGAGGCCGGGGAGCCCGAGGTCGGGGAATCCGCGCTCGGGGAGGGCGCCGTCGGAGAGGCCCAGGCGCCCGGCGCGCTCAGCTGGGCGCTCGACCCGGAGGCCACCGCCCGGCTGATCGCCCGGCACGGCGCCGGGTCCGGGCTGGAGGCCGTGCTGCTGGCCGCCTTCGCCGGGGCCGTCACCGGCGACAGCGGCCGCCCCCGGCTCGCGGTGGAGGTCGAGACCCACGGCCGGGACGCGGTCGGCGACGAGGGCGAATTCCTGGACACCGTCGGCTGGTTCACCGCCGTCAAGCACGTCGCGCTGGACGCCGGGGCCACCCCGGACACCGTGGCGCGGCGGCTGCGCGAGGCACCCGTCCGGCCGATGGACGCGCCCGGCGGGCGGCCCGACGTCGGCTTCAACTTCCTCGGCACCTTCCGGCTGCCCGAGGAACCCGCGCTGGACTGGACGGTCGCCGCCGAACAGGCCGGGACGGCCCGCTGTACCGGGGGCGACCCGCTGTACGAACTGCGCCTCACCGCACGGGTGGTGGAGCAGCGGCTGGTCGCCGACCTGGTGTACGGGCGGCCCGGCCTGCCGCACTCCGCCGCCGAGCGGATCACCGGGCGGTTCGCCCGGGCGGTGGCGGCCGAGGCGGGGGCCCCGGAGGCCGCACCGGTCGTCCGGGCGCCGCTGTCCACCTCCGGCCAGCTGCTGCACCCCGGCGTCGCCCCGGCGGCCCGGGCGAGGGTGCGCGAACCCGCCCGGGTACTGCTCACCGGCGCCACCGGCTACCTCGGGCGGCACCTGCTGGAGGCCTTCCTCCGCCGTGGCGCCGAGGTCACCTGCCTGGTGCGGGCCGCGGACGACGCCGAGGCGCTGAAGCGGCTCGGTGCCGGGGCGGCCGGTCCCGTCCGCGCGCTCGCCGGGGACATCGACCGGGACGGCCTCGGCCTCTCCCCGGCCGGGCTGGAACTCGCCCGGGGCGCCCACCTGGTGGTGCACGCGGCGGCGGACGTCCGGCTGGTGGCTTCGCCCGACGAGCTGGAGCGCACCAACCACACGGCGGTGCGGCGGCTGCTCGACTGGGTCGCGGAGAACGCGCCGGACACCCGGCTCCACCACGTCTCCACGCTCGCCGTCTCCGGCGGCGTCGACGGCCCGCCGCGCCGCTTCAGCGAGGCGGACCTGGAGATCGGCCAGTACTTCCGCACTCCGTACGAGCGGACCAAGTACCGGGCCGAGCAGGCCGTCCGCGCCTGGGCCGCCCGCGGGCACACCGCCCACCTCCACCGCAGCGGCCACATCGCGGCGCACAGCCGGACCGGCGCGTTCCAGGCCAACGCCGGCGACAACCGGATCTACCAGCTGATCCGCGGCTACCTGCTGGCCGGCGCCGCGCCGAGCCGGCCGGACACCGCCTTCGCGTTCTCGTACGTGGACACGGTGGCCGCCGGGATCGCCGCGATCGCCCTCGACCCGTACACCGCGCCCGGCGCGTACCACGTGGAGACGCCGCACGCCGTCCCGCACGACGAGCTGGTGCGGTGGCTGGCCGGGCACGGCCACTCCGTGCGGCTCACCGACGAGGAGGGCTTCGCGGCCGCCCTGGCCCGGGCCGAGCGCCGCCACCCGACGGCCGCCCGGGTGGCCGCCGCGTGGGCGGCGCAGGAGGAACGCCGGGTGCTGGTGGACAGCGCGTACACCACCGCGGTGCTCGACCGGCTGGGCGTGCGCTTCGCCGCGCCGACCCCGCAGTGGTGGTCGGCCGCGCTCACCTGGGCCGCCGAGGCCGGCTACCTGCCGGGCGCCGGCCCGATCCCACCCACCCGTGACGACATCCGTGACGACATCCGTGACGAACGTCGCGACCGACGTCGTGACGACATCCGTGAAGGCAGGACCAACCCGTGAAGGCAGGCCCCGTGTCCCAGCTCTCCCCGGCGCTCAAGCAGGCCACCCCGGTCGTCGCCGTACGCGGTGAAGGACTCCACCTCTACGACGCCGCCGGCCGCGGCTACCTCGACTTCACCTCCGGAGTGGGGGTGACCAGCACCGGCCACTGTCACCCGAAGGTGGTCGAGGCCGTCCGGGAGCAGGCCGGCCGGCTGATCCACGGGCAGTACACCACCGTGCTGCACGACCAGCTCCTCACGCTCACCGAGCGGCTCGGCGAGGTGCTGCCGCCCGGCCTGGACTCGTTGTTCTACGCCACCGCCGGCACCGAGGCGGTGGAGGCCGCGCTGCGGCTCGCCCGGCACGCCACCGGACGGCAGAACGTGATCGTCTTCGAGGGCTCCTTCCACGGCCGGACCATGGGCGCGGCTTCGCTGACCACGGCCGGCACCCGGTTCCGGGCCGGTATCGGCCCGCTGATGCCCGGGGTCGCGGTGGCGCCCTTCCCGGCCGCGTTCCGGCTGGGCCTGTCCGAGGACGAGGCCGTCGCGCACGCCCTGCGCGGACTGGACGAGGTGCTCGCCACCGTCTCCGCGCCCGCCGAGACGGCCGCCGTGTTCGTCGAACCGGTGCTCGGAGAGGGCGGCTACGTCCCGGCCCCGCCCGGCTTCCTGGCCGGGCTGCGCGAGCGGGCCGACCGGCACGGCTTCCTGCTGGTGGTGGACGAGGTGCAGACCGGCTTCGGCCGTACCGGCCGGTTCTGGGCCCACGAGCACGAGAGCGCCCACCCGGGCGGGGCCGGCGTCCGTCCCGACGTCCTGATCACCGCCAAGGGGCTGGCCAGCGGCTTCCCGCTGTCCGCGATCGCCGCGCCCACCGAGCTGATGGGGCGCGCCTGGCCGGGCTCGCAGGGCGGCACCTACGGCGGCAACCCGGTGGCCTGCGCCGCCGCGCTGGCGACCCTGGACGTGCTGCGCGAGGAGCGGCTGGTCGAGAACGCGGCCGAGCAGGGCGTCCGGCTGCTGGCCGGGCTGCGGGCGGTGGCCGCCGGGACGCCCGGGATCGCCGACGTCCGCGGGCTCGGGCTGATGGCCGCCAGCGAGTTCTGCCGTCCCGACGGCACGCCGGACCCGGAGGCGGCCCGGCGCGCCCAGCAGGCCGCGGCCGAGCACGGGCTGCTGCTGTTGCTGTGCGGGATCCACCTCAACGTGGTCCGGATGATCCCCGCGCTGGTCGTCACGGCCGAACAGATCGACGAGGGCCTGGAGCTGTGGGCGAAGGCCGTTGCGGCCGGCGACCGATAGGGAGGAGAGGACATGGATGCGGTGACCGAAATCGGCTGGAGCAGCCTGGAGTTGGACGCCCGGCGGGAGCTCTGGTCGCTCCCGCTGGGGGAGCGGGAGCGACGGCTGCTCTGGGCCGACGCGCGGGCCGGGCGGTGGGACGCGGCCGGGAAGGTGCGGGCCCGGCTGCGGGAGTTCGTCCGGAACGCCGCCGACTCGGTCGGCATCACCCATGTGAGCGGCCTGGTGGACCCGGCCCACCCGGAGCAGGAGATCACCGAGGTGCTCTCCTTCCTGCTGCGGGACTTCGGCCGGATCGTCCCGCAGAACGGGCGCGGCGACCTCACCTCGGTGCTGCACGACCAGGACGGTGACGGCAACACCGAACTGGGCTTCCACTGCGACACCTGCGACCTGCTGGTCCTGCTGTGCCTGCGGCCCGCCTTCGACGGCGGCGGGCTGACCAAGCTGGCGAGCGCCCGGCACGTGCACGACCTGATCCAGCGGGAGCGGCCCGACGCGCTGGCCACGCTCCGCGAGGAGTGGACCTTCGAGCGCAGCGGCCGGGCCGGCCCGCAGGTGGTGGTCACCCCCATCCTGTACGACCGCAAGGACGGGACGGTCGGCTGCTACTACCAGACCCGCACGGTCCGTTCCTCGCCCGACCGCGGCGGGCCGGACCTGACGGACCGTCAGTGGGAGGCGCTCGGCGTGCTGGACGAGGTGCTCTACCGGCCGGAGATCGCCTTCGGGCTGCCGATGGCCGCCGGGGACCTGCTGATCATCCGCAACAGCCGTGTGCTGCACGGGCGTTCGCCGTTCGTCGACGAGCCGGGGCCGTACTCCCGGCGGATGCTGCGGGTCTGGGTGAACGAGGGGGAGGAGTGGGCGCCGTGACCAGCGGAGGAGATCCCGGTGCGGTGACCGGGCCGCACGGACGGGTGGCGATCGTCACCGGCGGGGGCAGCGGGCTGGGCCGGGCCTCGGCGCTGGCCCTGCTGGCGGCCGGCTGGACCGTGGTCGTCGCCGGGCGCCGCAAGGACGCGCTGGAGGGGACCGCGGCCCTGGCCGGCCCGGCCGCCGACCGGGTGCTGCCCGTCCCGACCGACATCCGCAGCCCGGAGGAGGTCGCCCGGCTCTTCGACACCGTCCTCGACCGGTACGGCCGACTGGACCTGCTGTTCAACAACGCGGGCGCCGCCGCCCCGCGCCGGCCGATCGCCGAGACCCCGTTCGAGGACTGGAACCGGGTGCTGGACACCATCGTCACCGGCGGATTCCTCTGCGCCCGCGAGGCCTTCCGGGTGATGAGCACCCAGTCCCCGCAGGGCGGACGGATCATCAACAACGGCGCGCCCTCGGCCTACGTGCCGCGCCCCAACTCGATCGCGTACACCGCCGCCAAGCACGCCGTCCTCGGCCTCACCAAGGTGCTGGCCCTGGACGGCCGGCCGTACGGCATCTCCTGCGGGCAGATCGACGTCGGCAACGTCACCCCGGTGGACGGCGGCCCGCAGCCCGCCGCGATGCAGGCCGACCGGACCATGGCCGTCGAGGCGACCATCCCGGTGGACCGCTTCACCGAGGCGCTGGTGCTGATGGCCTCGCAGCCGCCGGACACCACCATCCAGTCCCTGGTGGTGCTGCCGACCACCATGCCGTTCGTCGGACGGGGTTGAGCCGTGCTGGTCAGTGCACGCTCCTTCGCGGAGTACCGGGCGATGTTCGCGCTGGGGGAGCGGGACCTGGAACAGCGCATCCTGGACTGCCCGGCCGGCGCGGCGAGCTTCGTCGCCGAGGCCGGACGGCGCGGTGTCGACGCCGTCGCCGTCGACCTCCAGTACGCCGAGCACCGCGAGGAACTGGGCCTGCTGGTGGAGCGGGAGACCGCGTTCAAACGCGAGCTGCTGGTGAAGGAGACCGAGGGCTGGGACCGGTCCTGGTACGCCGACGCGGACGACATGATCCGCCAGTGGACCGCCAACGCCCGCACCTTCCGCGCCGACATCGCCGCCCGACCCGAGCGCTACGTGGCCGGATCGCTGCCCGAACTCCCCTTCGCCGACGACTCCTTCGACCTCGTGCTCAGCTCGCACCTGCTGTTCTCCTACGGCAACCGGCTGGACGAGGACTTCCACCGGGCGGCCCTGCTGGAACTCGCCCGGGTGGCGCGCCGGGAGGTCAGGATCTTCCCGCTCGTGGTGTACGACACGGGAGTCCGCTACCAGGGGCTGGACCGGCTGCGCGGGGAACTGGCCGAACTCGGCGTCCCGAGCCGGGTGGAGCAGGTGTCCTACGAGTACCGGCCCGGGGGGAACGAATTGCTGGTGCTCTCCACCGCCGCCCACCGGCCGTCGGCCCGGACCGCACCGGGTGCGGCGGGCGCACCGGGCGCGGCGGAGGCCGTGGACCCGGTGCGGTGGCGGCACCGGGAGCCGGGGGCCTGAGCGGCCGGCGGTCGCGGGCCGGACGACGGGAACCGGGGTGGGCGCGGCGGCGTTGCCGCGCCCACCCCGGTGGTCCCGCGGGGCGGTCAGTTGACGAAGACCGCCGGGCCGCCCGCCTGGCTGGTGTCGGCGACCGGGCCGTACGTCGCGGAGAAGTAGCCGTCGGCCGGGCAGAGCGTCGAGCCGCCGCTCTTGGCGAAGTGCTCGGTGCGGAACGCCAGGCTGTGCGCGGCGTTGTCGGCGTTGCCGGTGAAGGCGCCGCTCAGCTGGTAGGAACAGGTGATGGTGCCGAACCAGGTGTCCAGGACGGCGGTGGCCTGGATCGTCCCGGCGGACCCGCCGGTGAGGGCGACCGGCAGGCCGGGCGCGTCGGAGACGGTGACGCCGTACGGCAGGTTGCCGACGGTCAGGCTGCGCACCGAGGTGACCCCGGTGACGTTGGCCGTGCACGAGCCGAAGGTCAGCCCGGTCAGCGAGGCGGTCGCGCTGCCCGGCGCCGCCGGGTTGCCCAGCACCGAGGCCGAGAGCTGCGACGTGGCGCAGGTGACGCCGGTGGTGCTGGTCGCGGTCGAGTAGAAGGTGGCCTTGCTGCCGGTGGCGAGCGGCGCGGAGAGCGCGTCGCCCACGGCGACGGCGGTACCGCCCGCGCTCCCGGTGGTGAGCACCGGACCGGCGGCGAGGGGCTGCGGCGACGCGGAGGCGGGGGCGGCGGCCAGTGCGCCGGCCGCGCAGACGGCGGTGACGGCGGCGGCGGTGACGGCGAGGTGACGGCTGAAGCGCATGGGAAAACCTCTTCCTCGGTGAGGGGCGAGAAGACGTCCTCTCGCGGCTCCCGAGCGGTGGGGACCGGGGAGCGCGCGGCGTTTCCGGGTTCCCTACGGTCCAGCCGTGACCGTGCGCCGTCAAGGCGATGGGACGAACTTGCTGACTTTTCGTCAATAAACCCCAACTCGCCGTCTCTGCGGTCTGGTTGACCGCCGGCTCACCGGCCCGACCCCGCGACCCCGAGGGGCCGGAGCACCCGGCGGCCCCGCCGCCTGCGAGAATTCCGGCATGGCTGAGCACGACAGCGACCACGGCTACCTCCTGGACAACCGCCAGTCGGAGGCGGGAATCCGCTTCCGCGCCCTCGCCGAGCTGTTCGACCCGGTGACCTTCCGGCACGTCGACGCCCTCGGAATCGGCCCCGGCATGCGCTGCTGGGAGGTCGGCGCGGGCGGCCCCTCGGTGCCGCTCGGTCTCGCCGAACGCGTGGGCCCGACCGGCACGGTGGTCGCCACCGACATCGACGTCTCCTGGACCGCCCCCGCCGCCGGCGGGGTGATCGAGGTGCTGCGCCACGACGTGGCCGCCGACCCGCCGCCGCCCGGCGGCTTCGATCTGGTGCACGCCCGGCTGGTCCTGGTGCACGTCGCCGACCGCGCCGAGGCCCTGCGCCGGATGGTCCAGGCGCTGCGCCCCGGCGGCCGACTGCTCCTGGAGGACGCCGACCCGGCCCTCCAGCCGCTGCTCTGCCCGGACGAGTCCGGGCCCGACGAGCGCCTCGCCAACCGGCTGCGGTCGGGCTTCCGCACCCTGATGGCCGGGCGCGGCGCCGACCTCGCGTACGGGCGGACGCTGCCCCGGGCGCTGCGCGAGGCCGGCCTCGTCGACGTCCGGGCCGACGCCTACTTCCCGATCACCTCGCCGGCCTGCGCGGTCCTGGAGGACGCGACGGTCCGGCAGATCCGCGGGCTGCTGGTGCGGGAAGGGCTCGCGACGGACGAGGAGATCGACCGCCACCTGGCCAACGTCGCCGGCGGCCGGCTCGACCTGGCCACCGCCCCGATGATCTCCGCCTGGGCGCGCCGGCCGTGAACCGCCGCCCGGCCGCGGACCGCCGCCCGCGGCTGCTCGTCGTGAGCGGCCCGCCCGGGGCGGGCAAGACGACGCTGGCGCCGCCGCATCGCGCGCGGCGAGCGGCCGATCGAGTCCTGGACACCGATCGCGCTGGACGCCCCCTGCCTGGCCGTGGAGACCACCCGGGGCTGGAACCCGCCCCTGGAGCGGATCACGGCCTTCGCCACCGGCGCCGCCGAGGATCCCTCCGGCCGGGCGGGGAAGCGGGGGCCGTTCTCGGTCTAACCTCGACGGTATGGACGCGTTCGAACACCCGGACGGACGGGCCGCCGTGCCACCGGGGGAGGGGCTGGAAGCCCTGGTGGGGCTGCTGGACCGGCGTGGCACGGTGGTGCTCAGCGGGGCGGGCCTGTCCACCGAGTCCGGGATCCCCGACTACCGCGGCGCCACCGGACGCCGCCGCGGCGGCACCCCGATGACGTACCAGGAATTCACCGGCAGCGCCGACGCCCGGCGCCGCTACTGGGCCCGCAGCCACACCGGCTGGCCCGCGATCGCCGGGGCCCGGCCCAACGCCGGACACCACGCGGTGGAACGGCTGCGCCGGGCCGGGCACGTCGCGGCGGTCATCACCCAGAACGTGGACGGTCTCCACCACGCGGCCGGCACCCGGGAGGCCGTCGAGCTGCACGGCGGACTCCGCCGGGTGGTCTGCCTCGACTGTCGCCGCACCAGCACCCGGGCCGAGCTGGATCGGCGGCTGGAGGAGCTCAACCACGGCTTCCGGCCGACCGGGGCGGAGCTGCGGCCCGACGGCGACGCGCAGCTGCCGCAGCCCGTGGTGGACGGCTTCCGGGTCGCCGCCTGCACGGACTGCGGCGGAGTGCTCAAACCCGACGTGGTCTTCTTCGGCGAGAACGTCCCGCTGCCCCGGGTCGAGCACTGCTTCGAACTGGTCGACGCGGCCAGTTCGCTGGTGGTCCTCGGCTCCTCGCTGGCGGTCCTGTCCGGGCTGCGCTTCGTGCGCCGCGCCGCCCGGTCGCGGCTGCCGGTCGCGATCGTCAACCAGGGGCCGACGCGCGGCGACGAACTCGCCGCGCTCCGGCTCGACCTGCCGCTGGGGCCGGCCATGACGGAGGTCGCCCGGCTGCTCGACGCGGCCTGACGGGCCTGTTCGGGCAGCGGGCGGCCCGATCGGTGCCCTGAGCGGCCTGTTCGCGGCCCTGGTGGGCC